>CAZAJS010000095.1:0-3835 GCA_964485635.1 uncultured Francisellaceae bacterium | reverse complement strand
CTCGTCAATTTGATACTCGCGTTGATCGTGTTAATGCCTCATTAGCAGCGAGTTATGAAATTATTTTGATCATGTCAACCGACGGGATTTGTGTTGCTGATGTGCGGCCTTTGGTTCGTCTATCTGTCAGTGTTATTGTGGCGGAAAATAATCGTCGAGAGCAATTTTCCAGTGGTGCTGGAGGCCGCTACCATATGAATCAATTGCTTGATCCGTCTATGTGGCAAGCGGTCACACGGCAAGCTGTTGAAGGCGCAGTGGGGAATTTAAGTGCCGAGCAAGCCCCAAGTGGTCAAATGCCAGTTGTATTAGGCAATGGTTGGTCTGGGGTCTTATTGCATGAAGCCGTTGGACATGGCTTAGAAGGTGATTTTAATCGAAAAGAAGTATCCAAATTCAGTCAACAGCTTGGACAAAAAGTCCTATCAGATAAATGTACTATTATTGACGATGGAACGATACCGAATCGGCGAGGCTCGCTGTCAGTGGATGATGAAGGTATGTTGACGCAAAAAAATGTGCTAGTCGAACAGGGCGTCTTGCAAAGCTATATGCATGATCGAATTAGTGCCAATGCATTTGATGTGGCCCCAACAGGTAATGGACGACGTGAGTCTTACGCCTATTTACCGATGCCACGGATGACAAATACGTATTTAGCGCCAGGAAATGATCGCTTTGAGGCAATGATTGAATCAATTGATGATGGGATTTATGCGACCCATTTTAATGGCGGGCAGGTTGATATTACCTCAGGACAGTTTGTGTTTGTGATGGATCAAGCCTATCGGATTAAAAATGGCAAAATTCAAGCGCCTGTCAAAAATGCTTCCTTGATTGGCAATGGCATTGATGTGATGCAGCAAGTCTCAATGGTCGGTAGTGATTTAGATTTAGACCCAGGGATTGGCACATGTGGTAAAGAAGGTCAATCAGTGCCGGTTGGTGTTGGTCAGCCTAGTTTGAAAATCGATCAGATCGTCGTTGGTGGGACAGCTTAATCACGGGAGCTTTTCATTTGTTGTAAGCGAGTTAAGCTTCTAGTTAAACCAACAGCAATAGCCAGTGCTAAGGCCAGCCCTATAAACATTGGCAGCAATGCCCAGCCAAAATGTTGATCTGTTAGCACTAATAGCTTGCCAATCAATGGCTGTAAAAGGGGTCCCCCAATGCCCATGGTCCAGCAATTAATAAAACCGAGTGCAATCCCTTTAATCTGAGGGTCAATCACACGTTCAACAAAGCTAAAAATCAAAATATAGCTACCACAAGCCAGCCCCATAGCAAATAAAGCGATCAACATTAGGGGTTGTCCAATTGGAATATAAATGATTAAGCCCGTTAATAATAACCCGACAAAGCTGCTAATGCGTAATAATTTGGGCAGAGCAACATGGCGATCTAATTCGCCAAAAATAAGTACACCTACCCCGACACCGATAAATAACAGTGCTACCCCATAGGCAGCAAAGTGTGGGCTTGTTGGATAAATTGATTGAAGAAACGGAATCCCCCATAATGAGGCGAATGTATTAATACAAATAAACATCAAACCTGAAAAAATTCCAGCAAGCCAAATCACAGGGCTAGAAAAAAATGCTTTTATGGTTTTAAAGACACTATGAGATGAAGCTAAATGGTCATGATGGTTAGTTGCCTTACCACGGGGGTGGGAACGAACAAATAGCAGAATCAAAGCGCTGATCACAATACTGATCATGCCGCATAAGAGCATCGCCTGACGCCATCCCCAGGCGGTGGTCCACCAGTCAATTAAATAATCACCAGCGGCCCCGCCAAGCATGCCTAACATCTCAATCAGACCGGCAAATAAAGCAAAACGGTCAGGTTGCCAGCGAGCAGCTAGATACATGGCACAAGTCACCCCAGGGGCACTCGCAATGCCCATGGCAATGCGGATGGCGGTGGCCGACCACAAGCCTTGTGTTGCTGCAAACAAAAAGGTGGTAATGGTTAAAATGATTGAAGCAACCAGTAAAACCGCTTTAGGCCCAAAACGGTCAATTAACATGCCCGATGGGATTTGTAAAATAAGGTAAGGATACAAAAAGGCTGATGCAATGATGCCAATTTGTGCGGCATTAAGTGAAAAATCATATTTTAACGGTTCAATCATTAAGCTAATTGAGCCTTGAAGTAAAAATTGAAATCCAACAAAGAAACCGCCAATTACGCAGATCCAAATTGACAGTAAGTTTGGTGACCAACGTAACCGCATAATAAGCTCCAATCACCGGGGCAATAAAAAGTGTTTAGCAGTTTAGCAAAGAATATTAAGTAAATAAATGCGTTTAAATGGAAATTATGGTTTAATAATGATGAACAATCAACAAGGTTAAGGAAGAAGTCAATGATTGATGTGATTTTGTATGAGCCAGAAATTGCGCCGAATACAGGAAATATCATTCGATTGTGTGCCAATAGTAATACACGATTACATTTGATTGAACCATTAGGGTTTGATTGGGATGATAAAAAATTAAGACGGGCCGGGATGGATTATTTTGAATATGCCTCAGTTGAGCGTTACTCAGATTTTGAAACCTTTTTGCAAACACATCAAAATCGACGTATTTGGCCATGTACTGTCAAAACAACACGGCAACACCATCAACAAAACTATCAGGCCGATGATATGTTTTTGTTTGGGCCTGAATCCCGAGGTTTACCAGCATCGGTGCTAGCAAGGTTTCAGCAGTATCAAATTCGTGTGCCAATTATTCCACAAAGTCGCAGTTTAAACTTATCAAATACAGTCGCGATTGTGGTCTTTGAGGCTTTAAGACAATTAAACTATCCGGATATGGCTTAGTTAATATGGTGACATTAGATAAAGATAAAAAACCGATTGCGATCGTGATTAGTATCGTCATTTTAATGGAACTGATTGATTCAAGTGCGTTAAATACAGCACTGCCACAAATGGCCCATAGTTTTATGATCAATCCAGTTCATTTAAAAGTCGCGATTACCGTTTATATGTTAACGCTAGGGCTGTTCATTCCAGCGTCTGTTTGGGTCGCTGAGCGATTTGGCATACGCCGAATATTATTAATTTCAGTGCTAGGGTTTGTGGTCAGTTCAGTTGGATGTGGCTTATCAACGAGTTTATGGGTCTTAGTGTTAATGCGCGCACTTCAAGGGTTTTTTGCTGCATTTACAACGCCCGTAGCTCGATTAGCGATGGTGAAAATTTTTAAAGGCAATATGATGGCGGCTATGGCCATGATTGCCGTTGTTGTAAGTATTGGTCCAATGTTAGGGCCTGTCGTCGGCGGGGTGATTACCACATTAATTAGTTGGCGTATGATCTTTTTTCTCAATGTCCCTGTCGGTGGAATGGCATTAATCATGCTATGGCGACTATTTCCTGTATTAGAAACTGTGGCTAAAAAATTTGATATTATTGGCTTTATTCAATTAAGCTTAGCGGTGGTATTATTCTTATTAGGGTTAGATATTATTTTAAGTCCTCGATTTGAGCTAATGTGGAAGATCATCGCCTTTAGTGGCGCGATCATCTTAGGAGGGTTATATTGGCGTCATACCATGAAATGGCAACAGTCATCAGTATTAAATTTAATGATTTTAAAAGATCGCACATTACGATATTTTGTTGTTGTTAGCATCATGTTCCGCTTTTGTTTGATGGGCAATATGTTTTTAATCCCATTATATTTGCAAACCACGCAAGGTTTATCTGCCATGCAATCAGGGCTAGTATTACTTGCATTTGTGATCCCAAGTTGGTTTATACGGCGTTGGGCCCGACCGATTTTGGCCTATTTTCATTTTTATCGCTTTTTTATGATTG
>CAZAJS010000094.1:0-3844 GCA_964485635.1 uncultured Francisellaceae bacterium | reverse complement strand
TTTAATCTTCTGCAAAAAGCTGATAACTATTTATAATAGCGAATTTTCTTGCAAAAACAAACCGCTTGAAATTTCATTTATCCAATAAATTGCTTATTATAGTAGAATCTACCCATAAAAAAGATGATAGGAAAATATTAACATGACTGTTATTGCAACCATTGATTTGGGGTCAAATAGTTTTCATATGCTGATTTGTCGTGTTGACCAGTATGGTAATGATCATGCGTTATATCGAGATAAAGAAAAGGTTCAACTACGTAGTGGTTTGTTATCAGATGGCCGTTTAACAGATCAGGTGCAGCAAAAGGCACTTGCTTGCTTACAGCGGTTTGCTGATGCAATGAAGGTTTATCAGGTCACACAATGCAAGGTTGTAGGCACGTATACATTGCGCAAAGCGACACAAATTAGTCACTTTTTGTCTCAGGCAAAGCATATTCTCGGTGTGCCTATTGAAATTGTATCAGGTCAGGAAGAGGCACGGTTAGTTTATTTAGGAGCCTTGATGCATCAAGATTTTAAGCAGCAACGTGTTCTTGTGATCGATATTGGTGGAGGTTCCACTGAACTTGTCCTTGGGCATCGTAAACAGTTAAAACAGGCGGTTAGTTTGGAGATTGGTTGTGTTAGCATGCAAAATGCTTTTTTTGGCGATGGTCATATGACTAATGGTCAATTCGATCAGGCTATTGCTGATGCAAAAAACAAGGTGCAATCAATTAAATCTGTTTATCAGTCACATGGCTGGGATATAGTATTAGGGGCCTCAGGAACCATCGTATCAATTGCGGATGTGGCAAGAGCTAAACAGTGGTCTGATGGTCAAATCACATTAGGTGTGCTAAATCAACTAAAACAGTGTTTAATCGAGCAAAATCAAGTTGATAATATTGAATTGCAAGGATTAAGAGCTGATCGGGCGAATATTTTAGCCGGGGGGTTAAGTGTTTTATTAGCTATTTTTGAGACATTAGGCATTAGCACGCTGCAACAATCAAAAGGGGCACTGCGAGAAGGCGTGTTATTTGAAGCCATTGAGCAAATGTAGATTTTTTATTGAGTCTGTTGTTGGTAAGCTTGCCATGTATTATCAAGCAACATAGCGATGGTCATTGGGCCAACCCCACCTGGTACAGGAGTGATTGCTGCAACTTTTTCACGTGCATCAAATGCGACATCACCAATCAGTTGGCCATCATTTTGTCGGTTAATGCCAACATCGATAACGGTCGTATTTGGCGCTAACCAGTCACTTTTAACAAGGTTTGCTTGGCCAGCTGCAGCAATCACAATATCTGATTGATGAACGATTTCAGGTAGGTTCGGTGTTTGGCTATGACAAATCACGGGGGTTGCTTTTTCATTGAGCAATGTGAAAGCAACAGGACGTCCAACAATCGTTGAAGCACCAATAATGGTCGCTAATTTACCTTTAATTGATGTATATTGCTGTAGTAACATCATGATGCCTTTAGGGGTGCAGGGAATAAAAAGAGGTGATCCCTGAGCTAAATGGCCAAAATTAATGGGATGGAAACCATCGACATCTTTCGTCGGATCAATCGTGCTTAAAATAGTATTGATATCAATGTGATCAGGTAAGGGTAATTGGACTAAAATGCCATGTATCTGATGGTTTTGGTTGTATTGTTGAATCAGGTGAATTAACTGTGTTTGTGAGGTTGTTTCAGGTAAATGTTCGTGGATAGGGTTAATACCAACAGCGCGGCATTTTTTAATTTTATTATTGACATAAACACTAGAGGCCGGATCATTGCCAAGTTGTATTACCACAAGTCCCGGTGTTACTTTTTGATGTGCGATTGTCTGTGCTAAGTGCTCTAAATGTTGTTGTGCCACTTTTTTGCCATCAATAATAATTGCGCTCATAGGTGACCTCCTTTGTGGTTTAAGTGATGATTCTTACCATAGTTTATCATGGTGATTTTGAAAATGCTTAGCGATAATTGCATTTGCTTATTTTTCACCGTATTATCAAAGATGGTAGAAAGTCAAAATGTGAGGATAACAATGCGTAAGCACTTGATTATTGGGATTATTACAGTTGTGCTTTTAGGGGTGATTGCCTATGGATACTACCAAACATACTTTAACCAAACGGCGGCTAAACAACCGCATATACCCGCTAACGAGGTGTCTGTTGTTACCGTTAATAAAAAAACAATTCCCATTGTGATTAAAGCTAATGGTGAGTTAATGGCACGCGATAAAGTCACCTTAAGAAGTCAAACGACAGGGGTCGTTGAAACAGTCAATTTTGAAGGTGGTGATCGAATTAAACAAGAAAGGCTACTTGTTAAAATTAATGATGCGCGCCAACAAGCCGATGTCGATTCAGCACAAGCGAAATTTCGAGAGGCTGAAAAACAATATCAGCGTTTTAAAACATTATTTCAGCAACAACATTCGGTATCTGCTGAAGCGCTTGATGGAGCTAAATCGCGTTATCTTCAGGCAAAAGCTGCTTATGAAAAAGCTAAGCATAATCTAGCCATTACAAAAATGACAGCGCCTTTTGAAGGGGTTATTACAGCTACTGATTTGACAAAAGGAAGCTATGTTAATACAGGCGATACGATTGCCACACTCATTGATAAAGAAAATTTAATGGTTGAATACCCAGTACCTGAGCGTTATGCAAATAAAATATCACTAGGTCAAACGGTCAATTTTATGGTTGATGCGTTTCCAGAAATGCGATTTCAGGCAAAAGTGTATTATATTTCGCCAATGGTTGAGCGAGGTGGACTGTCTTTCCGGGTTCGAGCGGAATTTAATAATAATAAAAGGCTTTTATCACCAGGCATGCAAGTGCATGTACAACAAATTTTAGATCCAGAGCATCAAGGGTTAGTTATTCCAGAACGTGCTTTATTCACGCAAGGAGGGCAGTTTGTTGTTTACGAGCCAAAAGATGGTTATGCCAAAGCCGTTCATGTGAATGTACGTCAAGTATTAGATGGAGATGTTGAGATCACATCAGGTGTTCAAGAAGGGGATCAAGTGATTGTTTCATCATTGTCACCCTTATCTGATGGTCAAAAAGTCAAGATTAGCAAGGGAGCTGAATAAATCATGCGGTTGCCTGAAATTTGTGTCAAACGTCCTGTATTAGCCGTTGTTATCAACGCTGTATTAGTTTTGTGTGGATTGTTAAGTATTCACTTTTTGCCAATCGAGTTCCAGCCATCTGTTTTTCAACCGGTTTTAAGTGTGCGGACTTCTTATCCAGGCGCGAGTGCGGAAGTTGTCCAACGGGAAGTGACACAACGTGTGGTATCATCGGTATCAGGTATCGAAAATCTTGAATCTATTGATGCGGCCTCACGTCAAGGCAGCAGTACAGTTGATTTAAATTTTGGCAATATCACACAACAGCAGTTTATTACAGCACAGTCAGAAGTTATGCGGCAAGTTGCGCGGTTAAGATTGCCCGACTCGGTTGATGCGCCAAATATCCGGCAGAGTGGTTCACGAGGGCAGCGGTTGATGTTTATTGGGTTTTCAGATCCAAATCGTTCGGTCCAAGCAATTGCATCTTATTTGGATAATACAATAAGCAAACAATTTCAACAAATTCCAGGGATAGGGGATGTTGATGTTTTTGCCAGTTCTTTAGCTTTACGTATTTCGCTAAAGCCGGATGCTTTAACAAGATATGACATCACACCACAATATATTGTTAATCAATTGCAAAAATTCACCCAAAGCACACAAGCAGGCCAATTGTTAACAGGGCAGAATGTTTATACGATTGACTTAGCTAATGGAATGGATCGGGTTGCAGATTATCAAAACTTGATTATTAAAAAACAGGGTA
>CAZAJS010000093.1:0-4159 GCA_964485635.1 uncultured Francisellaceae bacterium | reverse complement strand
ATTCATGCTTTAGACTGCCAAAGAACCTTTCGACAACAGCATTGTCCCAACAGGCACCTTTACCGCTCATTGAAGGGATGATATGATACTTTTTAAGTAGTTTCTGAAAGGCCTTACTGGTGTATTGGCTGCCCCTGTCACTGTGATACATCAGCCCCGACTCAGGTTGTCTTAAATGAATGGCTTGTTTCATTGCGCGGTTGACTAACGCTTGAGACATCCTTTTATTCATCGACCAACCTATTATGCGTCTTGAATATAAATCCATAACAATAGCCAGATACAACCAGCCCTCATTAGTACGCAGATAACTAATATCACCAGCCCAATACTGGTTCACGCTGGTTGGACTGAATTGTTGATTTAACAGATTATCTGCTACAGCATCACTGTGTTTGCGTTGGGTTGTTACCTTATAAGCCTGGCGTTGAATGACTTTCAAATTCAGTTGTTTCATTATTTTCCGAACCTTGTAACGACCTACCTGAAAACCTTCCTTGCCAAGCTGTTTCTTCAACTGCCTTGAGCCCAAGCTATTATTACTTTCAGCAAATAGTTGTTTTGTCTTTCGGTACAGCTTTAATTCCTGTTCACTAATCAGTTTGGCTGGCTTATTGAGCCAATAGTAATAGCCTGAACGCCATACACGCATTACCTGACACAGTACAGATATGGGATACTGACCAGTTAAAGACTGAATAAAATGGTATCTCACTTCAGCTCCTTGGCAAAGAAGGCGCTCGCCTTTTTTAGTATTTCTTTCTCCATTTTAAGGCGTTTGTTTTCCTGACGAAGTTTGACAAGCTCTGCCCGTTCATCAGATTTCAAAACTTCGCCTGATTGCTCTGCTTCAAATTTTTGTTTCCATTTGCTTAGCATATTGGGCCTGATGCCTAATGAATTAGCTGCTTCAGTCAGGCTATAACCTTGTTCTGTCACTAAAGCAACCGCTTCCTCTTTAAATTCACGACTGTATTTACGTCTCATCTGACTCATATTTTACACTCCTATAGTTGATAGTCAGTTTAACTATCTCTTATAAAAGTGTCCAATATCATTAGACCAGAACAGTCTCCGATTCATGATAATAATGACACCCTGGTTCAAGTCGTTTGATTTATTGATCTAACATCATTTGAGCCAATCCTTATCAATTTTAACAGGCACAACCAAAGAAACAACTAGCTGGAAAAATTTATTTTTCTAATACCTCAATCAGACCTTGATTGAACCTCAACACCTATAAAACACAATTTAAGCTAAATCACCATAAAATTCCATAAATGCCTTCTTTTGACAAAAACGTTTGCTAAACTAAGCATTTACTAGCGCACAAGTTGATCGCATTCATGGAAATAAAAACCAGTTATTGCATCAAGACATTGACTTTGATAATCGCCGCCTTATGGGGTATCCCATGGATTAATGCGGCTATCGCCGGTGTTGTAGCCATTGGATTGGACCTTATGGTTTTTAAAATAATTGCGGCTATTGGGATTGTTGTTACCGTCGGTGCAGATGGCTTTTGGTTAATGTCACGCGCCTTAACCCTTTGGTCAAAGCCATCAGCTCAAAATTTTCAGCCAACGAAAGCCATGCAAATCACCATTATCCTACTAGCCCTTATCTCATGTCTACCAGGAACCTATGCTGCTTTCCGTTTTAATCATGGCATTTATCAATTCAGTGCCATCATTATTTTTATTGGCAGTCTTGGTTCTGGACTCTATGCCTATTGGCAATTGATGCCACGGTTGACTGGAGCAAATCCTGTCTTTGCGTTATTCCACCGAACAAACCGACTAAAAGCTTGGCAATATAGCATCGCTGGTTTAATGGGACTCAGCTTAACCATCGTAGATTTTTATTTAGTCCATCATTTTATGATCACCTACTTAACCGCCCAGTGGGAAATAATCTGGCCACTAGCATTGATCACCGCCCTGCCAAATGGATTGATTTTATTCATCTCTAGCCTTGATTTAAGCAATCGCCTGCGACAACGTTACCAGCCAACGAATCAAGCACTTGCCCGATTTAAAAAAACATATTATTTGAGTTATTTACGTTGGCCCATTGCCTTAACTGCCCCAAGCGCAACCGCCTTTATCGGTTATACCACTTTATCCGAGCAAGGGCTAGCCACCGGGAGCGTATGGCTTGCGATTATGCCTTTAATCATCGGGCGTATTACATTTTCCTTTTTTACTCTGACACAATTATATCACCGATATATGAGACCAGGCATTCACCACCAGCTTCATGTGAACTAAACCTTGATCCCAATCGTATTGATCTGCGACAACGTCAACCAAGTTGAGTTGTAAATAAATTTATTAATGCCTACATTACCGTATTTTATACGGTTGTTATCACCTTGGTTTCCGATCATTATATAAACAAACTTAATTAACCCCTATCATAAAAGGTTTTGACACTATGCAACTTAAAAAACACTTACTCAGCGTCATGTTAGTCAATGTTTTGGTATTATCCGGCTGTCAAGAAGACAGTTCTTCTTCATCGCCGCAACCAGCAGCTCCATCTAATAAGCTAGATGAACAAACCACCCTGCAAATGCCTGAATCCATTATCTCACACCATGGCGGGATCTCAGAAGCCCACATCACTAACCAAGCGGCAAGCAATTTCTTTGCCAATGATGCCTCAAACGACCCTTGCCCAGATATGACAATTACTTCCGTGGAAAAAAACATTCAAGTCTCTGGGGGGCAGGCAACCCTTGATTTAGCACCATCATTTGCAACTGAACATCAAAAATGCTGGCAAGCCGATCAAGGAGCTACATTAACTTGTAATCAAACCTGTTCGCAACTATTTGAAATCCAAGGCACAAAAGGGGCGCATGTGACAGGTAATATACAAGTCACCGCCGAACGATCAGATGGGTCAACCACTCAAGTTGCCATCCCCGTCGATGAACATGTCGTACAAACACAAGCATATCAACACCCCGCACAACTTCAAGTTACAGGTAATACAACAACAGCTAATGACGCCAAGCACCAAACACATCCGGCCTTTTTCTCGCCCTATCATAATTTAACATTACGATTAACCAATACCAGTGACGTTGTGGCGAATGATGTGGTTGTTAGTTTCAAACAACTTAAAGCTGAATTAGCAAAAAAAGGCCAAACATTTTCAAAACTATTTAAAAAGCCGATTACTGATCATAAAAATACAGTGATTGATCCGGATCAAGTCAAAATTGAAACATTAGCCCCAGGTACAAGCGTCACAATTGAACTACCGAATCATTTTGACCCTGAAGGCCACCAAGCGCTTGTTGACCAGCTTGTCGATCTTTTCAGCAATAACCCAACACGTCATAGCGTTGTCATTTCAGCAGCCAACGTGCCTAACCAATCCCCTGAAATCTGGGCAAACCAAGATCCTTATTTTATTACCACAGCAAAGGGGCAACCATTAATCGGTCCAAATCAGCAGCATTTAGCTTTCCGCTTCAGTGATGCCGATCATGATCAACAAAACAGCCAAACACTTCGTGTTTATAATTTTGACTCAGAGATGTATCCTGCCGGCTTCATGCAAGCAGCGAATCGAGTTAACATCAAGCAGCTGGCTCATTGGCCTACTTTAACTGCAAGTTTAAACCTGCTACCAAAAATTGCTTTCAATCACAGCCAGAAGATTCAAGTCACACGTAATAAAAACCAATCGACAACATTTAAGCAGCCTGAACAAAAAACAACTTCAATGTCAATTCAACTTGGATCGGAGAGGGTCATGGGAGTACCCACCTTTCGTTATAAAACCAACATTGGCATTGACCTTGATTATTTACCAACACCAAATATTGCTAATTGTAACGTTGACTCATGGGATGTAGCTACATTAACCGTCGAAGCTCGATGTGGAGCAGGTCGCTTAAACGAAACAAGTTATCACTTTGATTCCATGAAAGCCTATCAACAATGTTATGACCATCTAGTTGGCCACCTTCGCGGAACGTTTGAACCACCAGTCATTCAATGTGGATTTTAATGTATCAGCCGTCTTGACTAATTCCCTCTAACAATATCAATTCTTCCCTATCTGCCAGCCATTTTTCATGCATTTTCATTGAAAAATAGCTTTTTGATAAATTTTTGCTAAGATATTGACAGTGTCTGTT
>CAZAJS010000092.1:0-4206 GCA_964485635.1 uncultured Francisellaceae bacterium | reverse complement strand
CCATAAGCTACACTGACTTCTAAGTCGTCTTCTTTAATCTCAGTAATCACTTCGCCTTCGCCTTCATCTGCATTCACACTAACGTCTTCAAGTTTATCTTGGATAACAAACTCATACTTATTGTAGGCTTCATAGTCTGAAGCATCAGCAAAACGTCCATCTTGTGATACGACAATGAGCGCGTGATCTTCTTCGACATCTTCATCATAATCAGCAGGATCTAAGACGTAATCACTTTCAGCAATGGCACCTAATGTTAATCCATCAACAGCGCCAGAACTAGTTATAACATGATACTCTTGGAAGTTTCCATCAAAATCAATATCACCAAGAACATCTTCCCACGTTGTGGCTACACCGCGTTCTGTTTCAGGCAGAATTTCAACCTCGGTATCGTTATCATTAATATCTTGAATAATGCCAGATGGTGTCGTTATTTCATGTAAAGCGTCATCCTCGCTTAGTTGAAGTTCAACAGAATACGCTTCACTTGGATTGACCGATGGATAATCTTCATTAAAGCGATCTTCTTGATGAACAATGATTAAGCCGTGTTCCTCATCGACTTCTGTACCATAATCAGCTGGATTTAGGACATAGCCTGAATCCGCAATCGCACCAATGGTCATGCCTTCTATAGCACCAAGGCTTGTAATGACATGGTATTCTTGGAAGTTTGCATCAAAGTCAATTTCTGCAACAACGTCTTCCCATGTCGTGTTTTCGCCAATTTCTGTTTCTGTGAAAATGTTTAATTGCTCAGTACCGTCTACACCATCAATTGCGACACGGTCTTCGCTATCATCAAGTTCTAAGCCTGTTTCGTCTGTTGTTTGCATTACTACGGGCCACACATAGTCATAATCAACATCGTCATAATCTTCGTCAAAACGTGTTACCTGTTGGACAATAACCAATCCGTGCGCATCATTGACTTCTGTATCGTAATCCGCTGGACTAAGCAAGTAATCAGATTCTGCAATTGCACCAACGGTTAATCCTTCAACGGCGCCAGAACTTGTTACTACATGGTATTCTTGGAAGTTTGCATCAAAATCGATTTCACTAATGACGTCTTCCCAAGTAGTATTTTCGCCCTTCTCTGTCTCAACATCAACTTTCAATGATGTTCCATCGTCTCCAACAGCTTGTGGCGTTGGAATGACCAATGAATTAGTATCGGCTAGTTCACGCTCGATGTCATAGACTTCGTAATTGGCATCATTTTGAGCGACAACAACCAATGCATAGGCATGGTCTTTTTCTATTTCACCTTCAAAGCGATCTAAATCTTTCAATGCATCAAGATCTGTATCGTCATAGTCATCATCTTCAGTGTCTACAACGAATACAGTTTGAAAGTCATCTAGTTCAAGCTCATCCATGATATCTTCATATGTGTTGAATGAATCCGTTTCGTATTCAGGATATACATTGATCAGTTTAGGAGTACCATCATCAATTGACTCAATGATTGTTGCTTCATCGCTGTCAAAATCAACGGTGACTACTTCGCTTGGGTCTTGAACTTTGATTGTATATTCCGCTTCTTCCTCTCCATCAGCTGATACAACTGTTAATGTATCACCTGTAAAGAGACGGCCGGTTCTCTCATCGCCATCACTGTCAACAATGGAAATGCTGTCCCATTCAGAGTCATCTGCCATTTCTAGCGCATCAACAAGTTCGTCCGCTTCTAAGTCATAGCGAACTTCAAGCTCTAATTCTGCATTGTCAACCGCTGGAACATTTACATCTTCATCGTCTTTAACATTAAGGTCAGTACTGCTGCTTGGTTGCATTGCGAAGGTATATGCTTGCTCATCTTCGTTTTCAGCCGTAATCACAAATTGAATGGCTGAGACGGTAGTGTGATCAAGCAATTCGCGGAACAAGTCAGTCGAGGTTTCTGAATCGTCCAAGAAATCAAATGCACCAAATGTAGTGAAAGCACCATTGGTGGCAGCCTGTAGTTCGTAATCGCGAACAGGCTCTTGTAAATCAAGGTCTGCCCAGAATCCACCGACTGTTGTATTCCAATCTAGTTTGATTTCATGATCCTCTACATCAACGATGCTGCTAGGTGTTGCTTTAGTAATCAAATCGGTATCTTCATCTTCGATAACATAAACAACGTAAGCTTTCGCTTCACCGTATTGTGCTTGTGGTGTGACGACTACGCGGTCACCAGTGTGATAAACCGAGGCGCCGGTAATTTCGTTTCTAGAGGAGTCTTCAGAACGGATATCATCCGTACCATACACTGCAAAACCTGAGGTGGTTAGTACTTCGTTAAGCTCATCAACTTCAGTATCAGGGCGAACGTAGATAACACCGTCGGTGGTATTGATGTTTGCATAACGAATGGCTTCATCTTCCCAATCATCAATCAATTCAACTTGATTGACCGAGGGGTCACCGAATACATCGATAGCATAATTCACTTGGGTATAACCATCTTCTGCGGTAACTTCAAGGATGAACGCTTGCTCAACATGAGCGTCAGGAGCAACAGCTTCATCATCTTCAGGGTCTACAACTGAATATGATTGTGCGCGATCACCACTTGGTTCAAGCGCATTTACCAATTCTTCGTGCGTTGTTCCATATTGAACACTCAGAAGCCCGGGTGTTGTGGCATCAAATGCTGGCGGTGTTGTTTGTACGGTTACTGCAGCACTTGTTACGACTTCAACAACATCTTCATCAACAGACGCAACGGAAACATCAGTTGCTGCTAAGCGAAGTTCAGTGACTTGGCCCTCTTCTGCAACAACGTCAGTAAAGAAACGTCCTACATTATCGTCATCAACGTCAGCAAGCTCTTTGAGAACGTTATAGACTTCTTCATCACCGTAAGTATTAATTGAGCCGTCTTCATTGTAAAGTCTTGCATCTTCACCCAATCGGAATACCGATCCATCTACCGCAACAATGCGATATGTCTCATCGTATTCCCGAGCTGTGAATACCTGGAAGACCTCAGTAAGTTCAAACTCTTCTTCGTCTGCTTCGCCATCTTCAGGACTAAAGACTGTTTCATCTTCAAGGATATACGATTCTTCAAAGGCATCGTCGTAGTCTTCATCGAGATACCAGTCAAAATCCGGAGTCTCAACACCTTTTAAGAATGTATAATCGTTAACTACGCCATTGGCATAATAAACGGTAATGGTAACAATGAGGTCACCAGACGCTTGATCTGCAATCCACTGTTCCTCGTCACCTTCATAACCAGGATAACTTTCTAGATAGATTTCGAAGGCTGACATTCCTTCTTCGCCATCTTCGCCATCTTCTCCATCTTCTCCATCTTCTCCGGCTTCGCCGTCTTCACCAGCTGGTCCTTCTGGTCCTTCTGGACCCTCTGGGCCTTCTGGGCCTTGTTCACCCACTGGACCTTCTGGTCCTTCTGGGCCTTGTGGTCCTTCAATCTCTTCGCCTTCACATGCTGCTAGAGAAAGGAAGAAGACTGCTAAAACCATTAATAGTAATGCTCTTTTTGTTTTCAGCATAAACGTTTTAGGTGTTGTATTAACCACCCTTTGTACCTCCCTTTTCTGTAATATGATTTAATCACTTATTCATAATAAGTGTTGTTGCTTAGGGTTGAATGTATGCCAGGAAATATGCCGCGTTTCAATAAATAAACTTTGTCAACCACGTGTTTTTTTAACATTGCTCTTCACAAAGTTTTTATTATTCTCCGCATCTCCCCTTTCATGCATCGCATTAGCACATATTCACAAGTTATTATACATGAATTGATTACTTTATTCAAGATTTACTCATTGATTGTTGGTTTTTTGAAAGTGTTGAAGCCATCAGAGTCATCAAAATCTTATATTTATGTGAATATAATTCATTATAGCAAGTTGATTTTAGTTTTCATAGTTCTTTTTTCTATTTTGAGTGATAGCTACTGTTTTAAAACCACCCAGCGTTTAATGTGTAGGAGTGTTGGTTATTGTTTTTAAAAACCAGCCCGTATTTAAAATTACACGATGCAAGTTGCTTTTTCATTATAGAGCGCAAATTGAGTGAGTCTATTGTTTTATTGTCAGTGGGAACTTGAATTTAATATGGCACGCTCGTGCAATGTTTGGTACAATAGTAGCGAATGTGACTCTACTAATAAGGAAGTGGGAACAATGGCTAGTAAGAAACAGCGTGCGTCAATCGCTAAAAAGGAAAATTTGCATATTG
>CAZAJS010000091.1:362-4265 GCA_964485635.1 uncultured Francisellaceae bacterium | reverse complement strand
CGAATAATAGAGATCATTCAAAATGAATCGTTTTCGTTTAATTGTATGGACATTTATATTGGGTGTTGGGCTATGTTGTTTGTATATTCTGCATTTGCTGCATTATCAAACATATTTTACCCAAAAGGGTGATCAGCAAAGTATTCGGCAAACCAAATACGAAAACAATCGGCCAATTATTAAAGACAGAAATGGCTTTATTTTAGCGGGCAATGCACCGAGTCAATCATTAGTAATGGATCCCCGTTATGTTAAACCTAATAAAAACTTAAAACGCTTATTTAAAATTTTGTCGTTATCTGATCAAAAACAAAAGCAAATTAAACAGGCCATTAATCAAAAAT
Organism: uncultured Francisellaceae bacterium; assembly: GCA_964485635.1. Classification (GTDB taxonomy): domain Bacteria; phylum Pseudomonadota; class Gammaproteobacteria; order Francisellales; family Francisellaceae; genus CAZAJS01. Next base: position 3,921 of record CAZAJS010000091.1, on the reverse strand, counting down.
CAACTCGAGCAATTGAGCTAGCACGTCATGTTTTTCCAAATCAAATTGAAAAAAATTCAACATTTGAATATTCAAGGATTAAAATGGCATCGTAATACGCATCGTTTTTATCCAAAAGGACCTGTTACTGGTGCTGTTTTAGGATTGACCGATATTGATAACCAACCCATTGCTGGTTTTGAAATGCGTTTATCTGATTATTTAGGCTGGACATCTAAATCATCGATTATTCGCTATCATCAAAATCAAATTGGAAAAATAGCTTTCCTTTTAGAGTCTTATCCCTCTGAACTAGATACGACAAACTCAGTTCATTTAACCCTTGATCATCGTGTTCAATTAATTGCTTACAAAGCATTAAAATCAGGGATCCAACAAGCAGATGCAAAATCAGGTCAAGCCATTGTTATGAATGCTAAGACAGGCGGGGTTTTAGCAATGGCCAATTATCCAAGTTTTAACCCCAATACAAGGCAATGGCAGCAATTTTCCTTTTTAAGGAATCGTACTAATACACCTGAAACCATTTACGATACATCTCCTGGGGTTTTGCGCGTTGGTAATGATCAAGTTAAAGATTTTCGAAATTATGGAAAATTATCGCTTAAAGATATTATTGCACGTTCAATTAATGTCGGGGTGAGTAAAGCGATTTTAGCAAATAAAGCACAAAATGAAACATTGTTCCCTGATATGTTAAGAAAGTTAGGTTTTTCGCATCAAACAGGTATTGAATTGCCGGGTGAACGTCATGGCTCAGTTCCATGGGAAATCAAACGTGATTTTGATTTAGCTACTTTATCATTTGGATATGGCTTAACAGCAACACCTCTACAAATTGCTAAAGCCTATGGGATCATTGCAAATCATGGTCAAACAGTTTCTCCCCATATCATTTTAAATCACTCAGTAAGGCAGCATTTATCAATGCAGCAGGTTATTCAAGCAAACCTTGCGGATGATGTTATTGAGCTCTTAAAGGCAACTGTTGCAAAACCTTATGGGACAGGCAGGCGTGCCAATGTTTCTGGTTACCAGGTTGCAGGTAAGACAGGAACTTCTTTTAAAGTTGGACCAAAGGGTTATGATGAGAATAAACGATATGCATTATTTGCTGGGTTTGCACCAGCTGATTATGCGTCAATTGTGATTGTCATTGTCATAGATGAACCCAAAAATCCAGATAAAAATACAGGCGGGAGTGCCGCTGCGCCTGTATTTCATGAAATTGCAAAAAATGTTTTACCAATGCTTGGGATTCATCCTTTAAAGAAAGTAACAGAATTATGATAAAATAAAAGATTTTAAAAGCTTTTTAGACACGTAATTAGATACGTAAAAAGTCAACATGTGTCAACTTGCGCTTAAATGGGTGACGCTGTAAGTCTTGTAATTTTACTTTTTCTTCTTGCCCATCAATCACAAGAACAAGATCTGCTTCAAAAACTGTTTTGTCTAAAACTGCGTCTAAAAATTTGTTATGGTCTAAAGCTAGTGAAACTGGCGCTTTATCTTGCCCATATACAATTACAGGCAAATAACCTTGGTGACGAAGGCGGCGGCTCGCACTCGTACCTAATTCATCACGTTTAATAGCATCAAATTTAATGGTACTCATATTGTATTTTCCTTTTTTACTCAAGTTGATTGTCATTTTTATCGTTCGTCTACTCATGCGACCCTAAGTAGACTTAAAGGATTATAACAAATTTAAAGGAAAAAAATAAGAGTCATTTTGCGATGAATTAATGAATCATTCGCCACGAACAAGGTCAGAAAACATTAAACTAATGGATTCTTCTGTATTAGTTCGACGGATTGTCTCTGATAACATTGGCGCTAAAGAGAGTGTTTTAATTTTTTGGCATTGTTGTGCTTGTTTTGAAAGGGGAATTGAATCTGTCACAACAAGCTCTTCTAAAACAGAATTTTCAATATTTGTCACCCCATTGCCAGATAAAACAGCATGAACGCAGTAAGCTGAGACTTTTTCAGCGCCGTGATCAATTAATGCTTGTGCCGCTTTGCACATTGTTCCAGCAGTATCAACAATATCATCAACAATAATACAGTGGCGACCTTTAACATCACCAATAATATTCATTACTTCTGATACATTAGCCTGTTGTCGACGTTTGTCAATAATAGCTAAATCTGTTGACAATCCCTTTGCCATTGCTCGAGCACGAACAACGCCACCAATATCAGGTGAAACGACAATCGGTTGTTGTAGCGGTTGCTGACGTAAATAATCCAGTAAAATTGGAATCCCATAAACATTGTCAAATGGAATATTGAAAAAACCTTGAATTTGTTCAGCATGAATATCAACCGTCAATAACCGATCAATCCCTGCGGCTGTTAACATATCAGCAACAACACGAGCTGAAATCGGGCATCGTGATGAATGGATTCTTCGATCTTGCCGAGCATAACCAAAGTAAGGAATGACTGCTGTAATACGTCCCGCAGATGACCGGCGTAAAGCATCTGCCATAAAGACAACTTCCATTAAATGATCATTTGTTGGCGGACAGGTCGGTTGAATAATAAACGTATCTTGCCCTCTGACATTATCAATAATATCAACAGTGCATTCACCATCACTAAATTTACCGACTTTAGCTTGACCAACAGGAAGTCCAAGATGTTGTGCAATTTTTTTGGTTAAATCTGGATTAGCATTGCCTCCAAATATCATTAATTCGGACATGCGAATTGCTTCCTTGTTTTGTTGAAATTCGATAACCATTATATGGAAAATATTGATATTTGACAATTCAATTTATTGGAATATATTATAAAAATAAATCAAGCAAAGCCTAACAGTGTTAAATAATAAACCATTAAACTGTTTGAATCAATTCAATAACATTTTAAGAATCATCAATCAAACCTTTTTTATTGGCTAATTTCAATTTATCATGGTAGCAACACTTTAAATTTATACGGAGCGTATTTTTTATGTCTGAACAAATGGCGTCTAAAGGCCCACAATTACAAGAAACGGATTTAATTAATTTTTCACAAGGGAAAATTTTAGTCGTTGGCGTTGGCGGCGGCGGTGGTAATGCTGTTAATCATATGGTTCAGCAAAACCTTCAAGGGGCGGATCTATGTGTTGTAAATACAGATCAACAAGCTTTAGATAAATTAGATGTGCCTTATAAATATGCAATTGGCTCATATACTACGCGTGGTTTAGGCGCGGGGGCGAACCCTGAAGTTGGTTACAATGCCGCAAAAGAAAGCGCGCATGAAATTGAAAAACTTGTTCAAGATTATGACATTGTCTTTATTACAGCTGGCATGGGCGGTGGCACTGGAACAGGTGCGGCTCATTTAATTGCTCAAGAAGCTCGCAAAAAAAATATTGTCACGATTGGTGTTGTTACGTTGCCATTTACATTTGAAGGCAAAAAACGCGATCATTTAGCGCGCCAAGGGATCGAACAGTTACGCCAACAGGTTAACTCTTTAATTATTATTCCTAATGATAAATTAAAATTCTCATTAGGTCATAAGACATCATTATTAGACGCTTTTGGAGCGGCCAATG
>CAZAJS010000091.1:0-352 GCA_964485635.1 uncultured Francisellaceae bacterium | reverse complement strand
TGCTTTATAATGCTATGTCAGCCATGGTTGGTATCATTCATCGACCTGGGTTTATCAATGTTGATTTTGCTGATGTTAAAACTGTTATGTCTGCTTCTGGATTAGCATTAATTGGTAACGGTGAATCAAAAGGTCAAGATCGGGTTGAAAAAGCAGTTGAGAAAGCCTTATCATGCGAACTCATTACTGATATTCCATTAGAAAATGCTCAAGGATTGTTGGTTTGCGTTACATCAAGTCAAGATATTTCACTCGGTGAGTTTCAGGCTGTTGGTGAGGCCTTTTATGACATTGCTGGTGACGAATCTGCTGTTATTATTGGTACAACAATTGATGAATCAATGGGCGATTC
>CAZAJS010000090.1:0-4278 GCA_964485635.1 uncultured Francisellaceae bacterium | reverse complement strand
TCGCATCAATGAGGGTGAGACTAAAACAACTTGAGGAGGAGAATGCGGAACTCAAGAAACAAGTTCAGAGCGCTGATACAGTCCAAGAACAAGAACAAGCTCAAAAGCAACAAACTAAAAATGAAGAAGAACAAGAGCAAATTGTTAAGGACAATCCGGAACTCAAACAAGTTAACGAGAGGTTGAAATCTTTAGAAGAGGAAAACCAGACGTTAAAGAATGAGAGAATCCGTTCGAAAATCACAACTGAACTTAATCGAGTGAAGCAACAGTACTCCCTATCACAAGAAGAAGTTATGGACTTCGCAGAACAACTCAAACAGAACAATGTAGACGTTACTAATCCCAATATGGATTTAGTAGCGCAGTACACTACGCTCAACTACGATAAAGTCGTAGAGAAGGCGAAGGAAAAAGCCAAGAAAGAAATCTTGGATTCCCAAAAGGGAACAGCCCCATCCAGCGGGCCAAAATCACCAAGCTCGTCTAGCAAGACGAGTAAGACTCATAGCGACCGGATCAGTTCTATCGCTAAAAGACTAGGCGAGTAACTTATAAAAATTAGAGGAGATGATTGAACATGCCAGCCAATCTAGCTGCATTAGCGCAACGTTATGGTATTAATACTGTCGTTGGCGAAATTAACAAAGATGTACAAGGCGAAGGAGATTTTTCGAGTTTTCAGAAAGAACTCTATTATGACCAGTATATGCTTGACAAGATTAAAATTGATTCAAGTAATTATGTATTCTTGCAATATGCGAAATCTTATCAAATTCCGAAAGGACATGGGATTTGGACGATTCGTAGAAACTTCCCATTAACTGAACATACCGTTCCGTTACTCGAGGGTATTCCACCTCGTTCTGATAAAATGCGGAAAGAGCGCATTGAAGGAACGTATCATCAATATGGACGTTACATGGAGTTTGCTGATCGTATCGATTGGAAACTTCTTGACCCAGTTGTAATGGAATATGCCGACGAGTATGGCGACGTGGCAACAAGAACTATGCACCGTCTAGCTCGTAAAGAACTATTGAACTCTACGATGAAAGTTTATGCACACGATAAAGCTTCTATCGGCGAACTTGAAATCGGAGATACCGTAGGACTTGCAGACTTCCGCTTGGTCGCACTTAAACTAAGCCGTCTAGCAGTACGTCCTATTGGAGGTTCATTCCCTGTTATTACTTCAGAGGAACATTTCTATGACCTTATGAAGGTCCCTTTGATTAAAGAGTACCTTGGGTCAATCAATGGAATGCCCCACTTCAAAACCGGGGAACTTCCAGAACTATTCAACATCAAATTCCGTAAAACTCAATTGGACGACTATGCCTATGGTTATGAGTTGTCTAATACAGGTGAATACTTGGAGGTTGACAACAACGGTCAAGAAGTTGTTAAAAACCGTCTGTATATCATCGACCCTAAAACGAATGAATATCGTTATGTCAATGTCAATGCTGCTGACTATCGTAAGATTTATGCGGCATCTGAATATCGAGAAGAATCTTCATTTGCCGGTGTAACAACTGGAGGAGACAACTATCCTTCACGTGCAATGGAAGAAGGACTTGACGACATGTCAGGTGCAGAGGCGGCTAACGAAGTACAAAACCGTCTAGCCGATGGTTCATGGATTCCTATCCGTACTGTGTGGCACATTGATAGCAACGCCGCTAAGATCATGGGTATGAAAGAGTCAGATGAAATCACAACTGCTCTTACTTCTAACGCTACTGGCACATCTCTATTCACTACTGTGTTTGGCGAAGAGGTTACTTATGACTTTAACAACACAGATACACTATTCACTCTATATTGGGACGGTGTCGAAATCGGTACTCTTGTCAAAGAAGACAAGAAACTTACCAAAGCAGACGTTAACGGCTTGTTGCCTAAGTTGAAACAACTTCCTGTTCACAAAGCAATCATGCTTGGCGAGGACGCACTAGCTAAGCTTGAGGTGCCAGAGGAAGGTAACGTTGAGATGCACGTTAAAGAAAAAGGTTCTGCGGGTGTACTTGACCCTATCAACCAACGTCAATCTATTGGTTTCAAAATCAATGCGGTTGGTTTCGAACTTGTTCGTGACGAAGCATGCTGGGTATTCCATCATGTTCCAACTCACGCTACTGCTACTGCTGGAATCTCTCTATAATCTAGCAAAGGAGTATTTATATGCCGAAAGTAAAAGATACACAAGGTACTCAACGTAACCCACAGACAACAAGACAAAAGAGTACCTCGAATAGTCAATCTGATGATAAACTAGCTGAACTCTTGTCCAAAATGGACGAGAGGGACGCTACTCTAGCAGAGCTTCTCAGTCATGTCATTAAAAAAGACAGCGAGGAAGGTCAACGCTTAATGCCTAGCGACAAAGAGCGAGACGATGTATACACGGAGAAGTCGTTTATGAAAGACATGGAACGTCAGATGGATCACGTTACTGAACGTAACCGTCGTTTTATGGAGAAGGTGGCTAAGGCTCCAAAGAGTGAGTACATCACGGTTTCAATTCCGCAGATGTACCGCAAGTACTTTGGCTCTGCCTTACCTGTAGGTGTGAACGGGACTATCATTTCCATCCCCGTAAACAACAGACCTTACAGAATACATAAGATTTTCGTTCCAGCACTTAAGCAAAGACTGAATTTCAAAGATGAGAAAATATCTCAGATGACGGCCACTGAAAATCGAGACATTCGAGAAATTGATTCTCGTTCCGACCTTGGTCAGTAAACTAAAGGGGGAGGCGTGAGTCTTCCCTTTTCCTGTTTGGAGGCAGACAATGAAGATTAAAAAATTAGTACAAGCAGTCAACCGTCTCACAGGACAAGGGACGTACTCTTATAGTGAATTAGCCCCTTATTTTGACGAGTGCATAGACGAGATAAATGAATCACTCTCGTTACAACTCCCGCCTGTATCGGATATCTATGCGAATGACTTCTATAAAACGGAAGAAGAAGAAGAAAGAGTTGACTTAGACCCTTCAGACCCGAAGTATTTAGAATTTGAGGATAACTCCCTCGAGAATAAATACACTAGAATGCCTAGCCAGTTTCTTAGAAATTACGTAGCTTACGAAGTCTCTGTTAGAATTCAAAGAGACGAAGATGAGGAACCCGATGTTTATCGTGAGCGTCAAAGACACGCTTATGTTTGGTTCTCTAGACTTGTTGCTAATTATGGTAATTTTAAGCTTCGTAACCGTAACATGATTAACTTCAGCCCCGCAGATTCAGAGTCTATAGAAGATAGGTCTGTTTATCATAATCCTTATGCGGACTTGGATGGTGATTAAAGATGTCTAACGTACCTTACAAGTCCAACACTACCAAAAGGATTTTCACAAACAGTCCTTTTAATAATGGAATGTCGTACCAAGACACGATCGCAGGCAACGGTCTCCTTAAAGCAATGGCTAACATAGAGCCCTCTTACACAGGCGACTATGGAGTGCCTCGGCCTTCCTTTATAAATCATGCCTTACATAATGGTTTCTCTTATGTAGAGTTGGACGATAATGTAATAGTCCAAGAGCCAAATACAGGGCATAGGTTTCTAACAAGCTTTAAGTATAAGGTCAATAAGTCTGACTTTATAAATGACGTATACGAAGGTATAGACACCTCTGCGGACACTTACAACCCCTTCGGTATAACTGTCGCTAATCTAAGTGACACTTCCCAACAAATCATGTACAAACAAGGCTTTAAAGAAGTCACCATCGAGGAAGTCATTGACGGCGATACTGTTAGAGTTAAAATTCTTGAGGATAATAAAATCGTTGCACTTAGACTTATAGGTATTGATGCTCCTGAAATGACAGGGGAGTATGCAGATGAAGCTCAAGAGGGCGCAGTGGAAGCTAAACAGGCTTTACAAGATGCGATTGATTTGGTTCAAGATCAGCCTTCACACTACGCTAGAAGGTTTTTTGTTGAATTTGACTCTTCGGTCGAGTACTACCAGCCTGCAACAGACGTCTATGAGGAGCGTTATATAGGCTACCTTGTAGGAACGGTACGCGCTGTAGCTGACATATATCCAGCTCTAATCAACATGTCAATATACCTCTTAGCCTATAACCAAGTGGACCTCGCTTTTGTGGGAGAGGCTCTAACCCATTACTCTAGATTAGTTTGGGCTTATGAAGAGAGTGACCCAGAAGCAGAATACCCTAGTGATGACTTCGACGATAACAATGAAGTAGTCTATAAGTATGAACCTCCCTATCCTTATGATGAGTTAGAAGACCACTTC
>CAZAJS010000089.1:0-4295 GCA_964485635.1 uncultured Francisellaceae bacterium | reverse complement strand
AACTTCATATTTAACTGACAACCGACAACTGGTAGATAAGTAGAAAATGTCAGATTAAGTTGCGAGTTTTACAGTTTGACCCTTCGACTTAAAAGAGCCATAAGTGTGGCCGATTATTAAGGACGTGAATCCGTAGATGTACTCGGGAATAAAGACTCACGCGTCAAGCCAAACTTAACGGCGAGTACCCCAGCCACATAAATCGATGAATAAGTTCCCACAATAACACCAATGATCAAGACTAATGAGAACGCATGAATCGATGGACCACCAAATAAGAATAAAACCACCACAACCATTAACGTTAAGCCTGATGTGATCAGTGTTCGAGATAAGGTATCATTGACTGACTGGTTAACAACTTGTGCCACTTCACCTTGGCGTGTTTTGCGGAAGTTTTCTCGAATCCGATCATAAATCACAATCGTATCATTCAATGAAAAACCAATGACCGCTAACATCGCGGCTAATGCATCTAATCCAAACGAAATTTGAAAAGCCGCAAAAAAGCCAAGAATCACAATCGGATCATGTAACAATGAAATCCCAGCACTTAAAGCGAATTTAACTTCAAATCTAAAAGCAATATAGCCCATAATACAAATCATGGCTACAACTAAGGCTAAAATCCCTTTATTAGCTAACTCTTGGCCGACTTGGGGACCGATATAATTCAAGCTAGAAACGTTCACATCTGGTAAATGCTGAGCAATCGTGCTTTTCAGTGCTGCTTGTTTTGATTCCCCTGATTCACCAATACTGCCACCATTGCCTGATTGTGTCCCTGGCAAACGTACCATAAACTGATCCGTTCCACCAAATGTATTCACAATGGCATCAGGGTAACCCATTTCGCCAAATGCCTCTGCAATTGTGCTTTGATCAACTTGTTGACTATTACTTTGTAATTGAACCTCATATCCGCCTGTAAAATCCAAACCCAGGTTTAATCCACGCACAAAGATAAATAACAATGAGACAATAATAACGACAATTGACACAATCGCAGTAATATTGCGAATGCCTAAAAAATTAATATTGGTCTTTCTTTTAAACAATTCCATGTTGCTTCACCTTTTTGATCATCTACGACGTTTTAATGCCGATTGAAATCGATTTTAATTTTTTACGTTTGCCATAAACTAAGTTCGTTAAAGCACGAGAGACAACGATTGACGTAAATAATGATGTCAAAATACCAATAATTAATGTCACGGCAAACCCTTTGACTGCTCCTGTTCCAATCGCAAATAAAATCACACCAACAATCAACGTTGTTAAGTTTGAATCAACAATGGTTGCAAATGCGCGTTCATAACCAGAGTAAATAGCACTTTGAACTGGCATGCCATTACGTAGCTCTTCTCGAATACGTTCAAAAATCAACACATTACTATCAATGGCCATGCCAAGGTTTAAAACAATCCCCGCAATACCGGGCAATGTTAATGTTGCTCCTGGAATAATTGACATAATCGCGATGATCAAAATTAAATTAAATAACAAGGCTACATTCGCAATCAAGCCAAACAATCTGTAATAAACCAGCATAAAGACGACCACGGCAAGCAAGGCAATAATAATCGACAACACGCCTTTATCGATATTCTCTTGCCCAAGTGTTGGGCCAATCTGCTGCTCTTCAGCAATATTAACCGGCACTTGTAAAGCCCCTGAACGAATCATTAGGGCTAAATTATTTGCCTGACGTTGGCCTAATCCTGTAATTTGGAAATGAGAACTTAATGCCGATTGAATCGTGGCAACATTAATTAAACGCTCATTTTTAACAAGCTTATCTTCTGTTTGCCCTTGATCATTTGTCACAGTTTCATAATGCGTTTCCACCATCATCACACCCATAGGGCTACCAATATGACTGCTTGTCATATCTCGAAAATGGCTTGCAGCAGTACTACTAAGCTCAACATTCACTACTGGTTGATTATTCCGTTGATCATAACCGGCCACGGCATTAATAATATCAGATCCACCAGCAACTGGTGATCCAAGTAACTGATAATACTGCGTTGGCCTCGCATCAGACGAATCAAGCTGATAAACCTTATCACCCTGTTGCTCAACTTTAAGACGATCTGATGGTGCCACAGGCTTAACTAAATAAAATTGTGCTGTTGCTGTACCGCCTAAAATTTGCTTTGCCCGTGCAACATCTTGCATGCCTGGCAATTCAATAATCACTCGATTATTACCTGACCGCGAAACAGATGCTTCTGAAACACCTAAATTATTAATACGATTGCGCATGACCGTGAGCACTTGGCTAATGGCTTGATCTTTAATTTTGGCAATTTGTGCCTGTGTGAATGATAGTACTAATACCTGATCATTTAACCGTTTATAGATCAAATCATGGTTCTGTTGTTTAGGATCATCAACCATGGTTTGTAATGCGGCAACAGCTTGATCCATTTTTTCAGCGGGTAACTGAATCAAAACAAACCCATTTTGTTGATAGGGTCTCGGAATTGTGATGGCATCTGTCAACGTGTTCGGCAACGGCTGGCCTGCTTTGACCAATTGCGTTGTGTCAATCTGTTGATCATTGAGATAATTAGCAACTTCAGTAAGGCGATTATCTAATTGAGCATTCACTGCCGTTTGTGTATCTGCATCAAGCGCTAAGTATAAACCACCCTGCAAATCAAGCCCTAAATTCATCGGACTTCCACCGATGACTTTTAACCACTCTGGCGTTTGATTTTTCATACTTAATGCAACGGTATAATCATGGCCTAACTGTGGTTCAAGTACCTGTTTGGCCTTTTGCTGATCGGACTGATTATTAAACTGCATTTGTAAAATAGCATCCGTAGGATGGGCGATTTGAACATGATCAATATCATGTGCAGCTAATGTTTGTTTGATTTTCTTAGTTTCTGCTGGCGTCATTGACCCTTGATTTGAAGAGACTTGTAATGACGGTGCTTGTCCAAATAAATTGGGCAATGCATAAATAACAGCACCAATAAGAATAATGAAAATTAACCAATACTTCCATTTAGGATAACGGTTAACGGGTGTTTTTCGTTTACCACTTTGCATGATTCAAAAGCCTTTTTCCGACATGTTTTGACAGATCGATATTGATTCAGTAATTAATCTGTTTGAACAGACCCTTTTGGCAAAACATTTGCCACTGCATTTTTTTGTACTTTCACAACGACATTTGAAGCAATTTCAATTTCAGTAAAGTTTTCGCCAACCTTGACAATACGGCCAACAATGCCACCATTCGTCGCAACTTCATCACCTCGTGTTAACTCAGATAACATTTTACGATGGGCTTTTGAACGTTGCATTTGAGGACGAATCAGCAAAAACCAAAAAATGACAAAAAATAAAACTAAAATCAAAATTTGTAATCCACCGCCACCGGCGTTTCCATCAGCTGCAAAGGCAGTCTGAGTCAGCAATAAAGTTGATAAAACGGCTAAAATATTCCGCATTGTTTCTTCTCCTCATTATTTATTAAATCAATATGAACTTACTTAATTTAACGTAATTATCATTTTTTAGCAAATATTATTCGCATGTTTTGCTTTGAAATCAGCCTGAATTACGCCTCAAACGTTGCAGCAAAATCAGAAAATTGATCCGATTCAATAGCTAAACGAATCCGTTTCATCAAAGTTTGATAATAATGCAAATTGTGAATGGTATTTAAACGAGCGCCAAGCATTTCATTAATTTTATCTAAGTGATGCAAATAACTTCTTGAAAAATGCTGGCATGTGTAGCAATCGCAATGAGGATCAATCGGTTGCATATCGGTTTTATGCGCACTATTGCGAATTTTAATAACACCTTCAGATGTAAAAAGATGCCCATTGCGGGCATTCCGAGTTGGCATCACACAATCAAACATATCAACCCCATAAGCAACCGCTTGTACAATATCAATCGGCTTGCCAACCCCCATTAAATATCGTGGCTTGTCAGCAGGTAATTGATGGGGGGTATGGGCTAGAATTTTATGCATTTGATCTTTAGGTTCACCAACAGATAATCCACCAATCGCATAACCGTCAAATCCCATTTGAACCAGCTGTTCGATGGACTGATCCCGCAAATCAGGATACATCCCCCCTTGAACAATACCAAACAAAGCATTTTGATTCATTTGATAATGCGCCTGATGGCTTCTTTTTGCCCAGCGCATTGATAACATCATTGAATCACGCGCCTGTTCGTAGGTGGCTGGATATGGTGTGCATTCATCAAATGCCATGACAATATCTGAGCCTAATGCTTTTTGTATCTCCATGGATTTT
>CAZAJS010000088.1:0-4435 GCA_964485635.1 uncultured Francisellaceae bacterium | reverse complement strand
TTAATGCCATGAGTGGGCTAGACCATCGTCATCCTGGACTAGCAACAGCGGTGTTAATCAACCCAAGTGTCACAGCCGAGTTGATTGTTGATGGGATCCATTTAGCTCCAGAAATAGTGGCTATGACGTATCAGATTAAAGGTAAGGATCATTTATTACTAGTTACGGATGCCATGGCGGCACAAGGGCAACCTGAAGGTGTTTTCGACTTAGGTGGGCAAGTGGTCACCGTCAGTCAAGGGCAAGCACGCTTAGCCGATGGGACCTTAGCGGGCAGTGTGTTAACGATGAACCAAGCTTTATCGAATATGATGGCCTATACCCATTGTGATTTACCGGCGGCTGTCCAGATGGCCAGTACAAATCCAGCAAAAAGCATTGGATATGGTCACTGTAAGGGCAAAATTATGGTAGGCTATGATGCAGATATTGCCGTGCTTGATGCTCAGTACCAAGTCAAACAAGTGTTTAAACGGATGGGGGTGTGATGAATTTATTAGCCATCGATACATCAAGCCAATATGCCTGTGTTGTGTTATCTGCCGATGGGGTCATTTATCGGGATATTCGTGCGATTCCTCGGCAACATAATCAATGGATTTTACCTATGGTGCAATCGGTATTGCAGCAAGCGAATTTATCAGTTCAAACCTTAGATGGGTTAGCTTATGGCGTTGGGCCAGGCAGTTTTGTCGGGGTGCGTTTAGCCGCAGCTGTGGCACAAGGGTTAGCCATGGGGGGGGGTATTCAAATCATTCCATTTTCAAGCATGCAGGCCATTGCCATGAATGCCTATCAAACAACAAAGGCCCTATCGATCAGTGTTTGTTTAGATGCTCGAGTTAACTCTGTTTACTGGGGCAACTATCATTGGGATGGGCAACAAATGCAGATCGATCAAGAACAGCATCTAGCTCTTGAGGCCTTAGCAGAACAAACACCACAAGCTTACGTAATCGGACAGGAAAGTTTAACTTTGCCATTTGAATGTCATACCCATGATTTTTGCCCTGATCCAACAGGGCTAATGGCCCATCTTGTTCGCAATTTTCATCATCAAGCCGTTGCACCAGAAGCCGCCTTGCCAGTGTATCTGCAAGGCCAGCAACCATGGCAACGACAATCATCAACAAAGGAATAAAGTAACATGAGTTATTTAAGTCAACGGGTCAATGCATTGCCCGAATCACCCAGTATTGCATTAACCAATCAAGCCAGTGCGCTAAAAAATCAAGGGTATCAAGTTGTTTCATTAGCCGCAGGCAATCCAGAAATGGAGACGCCAAGGGCTGTTAAAGAGGCCGCTGAACAATCGGTGTGGCACCATCAAATGGGCTATCAGCCAGTATCTGGATTAGCCAGTTTACGTCAAGCAGTTGTGGATCGTTATGCACGTGAATATGGCATTGATTTTGATGCAGATCAAGTGACCATTACCACTGGGGCGAAGCATAGTTTATATAATATCTTTCAATGCTTGATTGACCCAGCCGATGAGGTGATTGTGATTACCCCGTATTGGGTTTCTTATCCAAGTATCATTCAATTAGCCCAGGGCAAGACGGTATTGGTTGAAAGTCAAGTCCAGGATGATTTTCAATTGCCTGTGGCTAACATATTAGCAGCCATTACCGAACGGACTAAAGCGATTGTTATTAACTCACCGCATAATCCCACCGGTGTGGTTTATCATCAACAACGATTAAAGGCATTGGCCCAAGGATTGCAAGCTCATCCAAATGTGATGGTTATCACCGATGAGATTTATGATCAAGTCTACTGGCAGGACAAGCCAGTGCATCTAGCCCAAGTGGCTCCGGAACTAAAAGATCGCTTAATTTTGGTCAATGGGGTTTCAAAAAACTATGCCATGGCGGGATGGCGTGTTGGTTTTACAATTGGGCCGAAACCAGTGATTGAGGCAATCAATCGTTTACAGTCACAATCAATTTCATGTGTCAATGGTGTTGCACAATGTGCCGCAACAGCCGCCTTAGCTTTAACTGCTTCTGATTTAGCTCCGATGGTGCAAACATACCAACAACAGGTCAGTCAAGCCGTTAAACGATTACAGCCGTTAGGGATGAAAATTGTTCCACCGAGTGGAACTTTTTATGTGTTTGCTAATATTGAAAACATCATGGAGCAATGGGGCTTTGCTGATGATATGGCCTTTTGTCAGGCACTATTAAAAAATCAGCATGTTGCGGTGTTACCTGGTTCGGCTTGTGGAATGCCAGGTTATATCCGAGTTAGCTGTGGTGCTCAATCAGATGCTTTTGAACTTGGATTAGACCGAATTGAACAATTTTTACAAACACAACAAAAGGTTAGCAACGAATGAAACAGTGTGGCTATATTGCAATTGTGGGACGTCCAAATGTGGGTAAATCAACGCTTTTAAATAAAATTTTAGATTATAAAGTCAGCATTACCAGTCGCAAGCCACAAACCACACGCCATCAAATTATGGGGGTCAAAACCTTAGATCAGGCACAATATATTTATGTTGATACACCGGGATTACATCAAGTCAACCCCGATCAGTTGAATCGTTACATGAATCAAGCCGCCCTTAGTAGTTTGCAAGATGTTGATGTGATTTTGTTTGTCGTGGCATTAGATCAATGGAATGAAGGAGATGAATGGGTCTATCAAGCGATTCAGCGGGTCAATAAACCTGTCATTTTAGTCGTTAATAAAGCTGATCGAGTCCATGATGGTGGGCAACGAGCAACATTTATGGCAAAATTAGCTGATCAAACTACGATTCAACAACGTTTAGCCGTTTCTGCAAAACAAGGCCACGGAATTGAAAAATTAGAAGCTAAAATTCGCAAGCATCTACCAGAAAGTCCGGTGTTTCATTTTGATCCAGATGATGTGACAGATAAAAGCATGCGGTTTTTAGTGGCTGAAACTATTCGTGAAAAACTGATGCGGTTATTAGGCGATGAAGTGCCTTATCAACTAACCGTAGGTGTGGATAACTTTAAAACACAAGACAACGGGGCTATTGTCATTGATGCGACCATTTATGTGGCACGTGATTCACAAAAAGGCATTGTTATTGGCAAGCAAGGGGCTCGTTTAAAAAAAGTTGGCATTCAATCTCGTGTAGATATTGAAGCCATGTTAGAAACCCGTGTTTTTTTACAACTGTGGGTCAAAGTTAAAGCTGACTGGTCGGATGATGCCCAAGCGCTTGCGACTTTTGGCTATTCAACGACATAGGAGGTTTACAAGCGATGTCTGATCAATCGCAAACAACATCACAAACTTCACACCGTTCGGCATATCTGAAATATGGTATTACTGTTATAGTGATTGTTGCCGTTATTATTGGCTTTTATTGGTATATTCAACATAAAGAAAAATATCCATCAACCGAAAATGCCTATACCCAAGCCCATGTTGAACATGTTGCTCCCTTAGTTGGGGGACAAATTGCTTCTGTAGAAGTTGATGATAATGCCTATGTTGATGCGGGTGATTTATTGTTCACCATTCAAGCCAGCCCTTATATGTATCAATGGCTTGAGTCTCAAGCAAATTTAGCCGCAGCAAGACAGCAATTGAATGTAATTGAACAAAATATTGCTTTAGATCAAGCGAAAGTAGCTGAGGCAAAAGCTAAACTAGAGCTAGCAAAACAAAAGCAAAAACGGATCAAAACATTATATGAACAACAAGCCTCAACGGCAGAAAAGCTGGATGAAGTTCAAGCAAACACCAAAGTAGCTAAAGCCGAGCTAGATTCAGCGACTCAAAAAATTAATCAAACTAATGAAAATTTAGCCAAACAAAAATCGGTTGTGCAAGCTCAGCAGGAGCAAGTCAACCAAGCATTATATAATTTGTCTCAAACCCAGGTTTATGCCAAACATAGTGGTTATGTTACAGATTTAAATTTACGGCCAGGTACGTATACGCAAAAGGGGCAAAATGTTTTTAATATCGTTTATGATCAGGATTACTGGTTAAATGCGAATTATAAAGAAACAGCTTTGACACGGGTTCGTGTCGGCCAGCCGGCGAGCATTAAGTTAGATATGTATCCATCTGTTGAGCTAAAAGGTAAGGTCGAAAGCATCAGTGCGGCCAGTGGTGAATTATTTTCTTTACTACCGCCTCAAAATGCAACGGGCAACTGGGTTAAAGTGACACAACGATTTCCTGTACGGATTCGCATTCCATCTGATCAAGTCAAAAAATTGCCAGCTATGCGCATTGGAGCATCAGCAACTGTTACCATCGATACAACCAAATAGTTTTATTCTTGATGTTTGTCTTATATATTAACGTAAGCATATTTATTAAATTAACTATATGATGACAACACTCTTATAAATTGCCATCATACACTGAACAATGATGAATAATTAAGCTTGGCAGACATTTTTATTTGGGTTAAATACTTTCCAAGCATCATTGG
>CAZAJS010000087.1:0-4479 GCA_964485635.1 uncultured Francisellaceae bacterium | reverse complement strand
GAAACTAGAGCTGTATTTTAAACAAAATGTGTAAACAACGCGGGAAAATCTAACAGGAATTCAATGGTGCCGAATTAGGTATTTCAATTGGTATTGGTGTTGGTAGGGGCATCGTAAAAAAAGTAGGACTAGGAGTTGTGAAAAAAATCAAAGCATCTCGTATGGCCAGTAAGAATGCTGCTATAGGTAATCTAACAAAGCGAGAAACACTAACAGTCCCTAAAATGCGAAATCGACTAGTGTCTCTTTCAGAAAAGTCTGAAAATTTAAAAATGAGCCCTAATGAAATAGCAACGTCACAAGAGGTTGAAGGTAAATTAATAAATTTAAGAAAGGCTGCGCAAAATTTAGCAACGACCAGCAAACGTTCTACTTTACATCCTGAAGCGTTAGCTGAACATGAAAAAGCATCATCGGAGTTATATCAGACCATATTTTCGAAAGCTGATGCTGATTTAAGTCCTAAAATAAGCGCTTTACCCTATCAAGAATATAACGAACTTGAATATTCACCAGCAGATGTTTATCAGGCGACAGGAGGTCGTATGTCTAACCAAATTATCGGAATATTTACTTCGCCAAGAGGAAATTGGTATTGATAAAATGAGTCATCGAAGTGTTTTATAAGGGCACTTATTGACCTCTTTTAACAGGTGTATTTGGTAAATGAGAGGCTACTAGACGACCAAAGATATTTGCATCTGGCTAATGATAGATCGTTTATTGAGTATCAATTAATAGAAGGAATCTTTTAGTAAATTGTCCCAAAATGTTTGATCAGAACAGCCAATGCTGGCTTAATTATTCACCGACAACCACATTCTCACACACCTCATGCGCAGCAATCCGCAGGGCATTATCTAATGTTGTCTTAGCAATATTGGATAATGCCTCATGCGTTAAAAACCCTTGATGGCCAGTAATTAAAACATTCGGAAAGGTAGTCAATCGTTGAAAAATATCATCTTGAATCATATCCTCAGAGTGATCATCAAAAAATAAAGCTGACTCTTCTTCATACACATCAATGGCCAATCCGGCAATTTGTTGATGCTTTAATGCCTCAATAACGGCCTTTGTATCGACCAGCCCACCGCGTGAAGTATTTAAAATCATGATATTTGATTTCATTTGGGCCAGCGCATTCGCATCGATCAGATGCTTGGTTGCCTCAGATAAGGGGCAATGCAGGCTAATAATATCCGATTGTTCAAATAGTGTGTTCAAATCTGCCTTCGTGTGACCATCAGCGACTTGATCCACATAAGGATCATGGACCAACACACGACATGAAAATCCACTCATGATGTTGGCAAAGACTCGGCCAATAGAGCCATAGCCTACTACGCCGACAGTCTTGCCACAAAGGTCATGACCAATTAGCCCCGTTAATGAAAAATTGCTTTCTTTGATGCGGTTATACGCTTTGTGAATTTTACGATTCAGACACAAAAGCAATCCAACCGTATGCTCGGCAACGGCATAAGGTGAGTATTCAGGCACACGGGCAACGATAATCCCTAAATTATGCGCCGTGGCTAAATCCACATTATTATAACCAGCACAGCGCAAAAGCACGCCTTGCACACCTTGAGCGTGAAGCTGTTTTAAAGTCTCGGAATCACATTGATCATTGACAAAAATACATACCAGATCATAGCCAGTCGCCAGCACGGCGGTTTGACTGTCAAGCAAGCAATCAACATAGTCAATATCAATGCCATGGGTGTTGGCTTGTGTTAAATAATCGCGGTCATAGGATTTGGTTGCATAACATAAGATTTTCATAATTCATACTCCTTGAGTGGTCCGTCTAGCAGGGGCAAGCAACCTGTCAAGTGCCTGTTGTTTGCCTTTAATCTAGTTTAGCATGATTAATGCTGATCCTATTTAAACGTCTTGAAGCCATTATTCAAATAAATGTGGGTATTTCATGCCACTGTCAAGAATCATGGTGATGATGGTGGCCGGTTTGTTCAGATCCAAGGTTTTTAAAAGCTCTTGGACGACGGCATAATTCGCGCCACTGCTGTGACCGGCGCAAATGCCCGTGTCCTTGGCTAATTGTGCACATCCGTCAAAGGCCATGGCATCATCAAATTGCACCACTTGGTCAATGACACTAAAGTCCATCGATTGACAAAAAACCGGATTGCCAGGACCTTCCGTCCGATAGCCTTTGACATTATCTGGGATAATCTTGCCATGATAAAACAAATCATAATACACCGAGCCAACCGGATCCGGCATAATGACCTGGCAATCGGGAAAATCTTCTTTTAAACGTTTCCCCACGCCACTAATCGTGCCACCTGATCCGCCAACCGTGACCAGATAATCAGGCACAATGCCTTGTTTATGACATTGCTCAACGATCTCTGCACCGGTGGTATCATAGTGACAGGCTGGATTTAAAGGATTGTCATATTGATTAATCAAAATCCCGCCGACAGACTCGGCAATCGCCATGGCCCGATTCACATAAAAATCAGGACTCTGACCATCCGTTGTATCCGGGCAAATGGTTAATTCAGCCCCTAAGGCTTGAATCATGCCACGTTTCATTTGTCCGGTTTTCGCCGGGCAAGTCACATGTACCGGATGCCCATAAGCTCGACCAATGGCCGCTAATGAGGTGCCCATATTTCCAGAGCTGGCCTCAACAATCGGCTGGCCGGGGGCCAGTGAACCATCGGCACGTTTTTTCTCAATAATATAAGCCGCCACTCGGTCCTTGATACTTGCTGTAGGGTTGAGCCATTCGGCTTTTGCCAGCACGTTAACCGACTGCGTTGAGCCTAATGCAATTAAAGGGGTATGGCCAATCAATGATTGTAACATGACAAAATCCTTCCGTCGTTTAAATCAAATCACTTATCTAATATCTATCAACAGTATGCCATAAAAACCAACATGCCTAAACATTTTTTTAAAGCCAGGCTAAGCGGTTTGATCAAATTGCGATAAAAGTCATCCCTCGGTGGAGTAATCCCATTGATGCGATCTGCCACAGCGACAAAAGAGGGCGATTTCAAAACCACAGGGGTAGCATTTAAATTAACCATTTGTTAAGGTAAGGGATTAATTATCAAATGATAAAGGATCAGGGTGTGAATCAAGGATTCAGGCAAGTCAATCAGCGCAAAACGGGCTTTTCCTTAGTTGAGCTGATGATTGTTATTGCCATTATTAGCTTGCTTTCTGGGCTTGCCGTGGTTGGGTATCATCAATATATGGTCAAAAGTAATTTGACTGTCGCCGTTCAAACCGGCGGGCAAGTGCGCAATACGGTGCAAATTGAGCCACGACAAGACGGTAGTATCCCGAATAAAGACATGGTCAAGCGAATGGCCAATGACGTGGTCACAGACATTCAGTTTTCCAGCAATGATGGGTTTGGTGCCATCACTTTGCATCTTGTCGATGCGCTGCCTGGGAACAATCAAGATTGTCAAATCACTTATGAAGATCGACGTGAAACTCAATGGTACTGTCAAGCTAATGAGGAGAGCTGTTCGAGTGAAGTGATTGAGCGCATGTGTCATAATTTCACGATGATTGAAACGGCATCAGATGATGAGTCCAATGATGACGGGGGCAGTTGTAGCTGTAAGCTATTAGACTGGACGACCTGGCACTGTTGTTTTTAAGTTATCTACATTCTCTAACCATTATCTGTATTGATTAATTTAAGCTTAAACAAACTTAACTCTAGCTTAATCTGGCTTAAACCCTGATGGAATAAGAGCTCAAGGCGCATAGCAATGGCCAATCTGTCTCTTTATCTTAAAAAAACCTTAAAAAAATTGACTTTTTTTCGGTAAAAGGGTTGCCAGACGGTCAAACATTGATACAATAGCAATTGTTTCATACAAACCAATCGAAACTAAAAAGGAGATAGAAGAATGAAACAGCAAAATAATAAGGGTTTCTCACTTGTTGAATTGATGATCGTTATTGCGATTATTGCGATTTTAGCAGCCATTGCCATCCCAATGTACGGTAGCTACACACGGGATGCCAACCTATCATCAGCGCAACAAGCGGCAGCGCAAGCGCGTTCAATTGCCTTGTCTGAAGATCCAACAGGTCAAAACTTTGATTCTGTGGATAGTGTTGGCGACCGCATTGGGGCTCTAACGAATGACACAGTGGAAAGTATTTCAGTTGATGATGAAAGTAATAATTCATTTACCATAGAGCTTAACCAAGCTAATTTACCAGGCGATAGTTCAGAGACTTGTGACATCACATATACAGCTGAAGACAGCAAATGGGTTATTACTAATGTTGGTGATGATTGTGATGACGAAGTAGTTGACACACTGGCTGGTTCAATGGAAGTTGACGACGACGACAGCACCGATTAAGTCTTGATGAATTCAAAAGCGTGAATTACAACGCTGATTGAATCAAAAAAACCACCCTTCGGGGTGGTTTTTTTTGATATCAGCTATGGCATAGGCTTGATTTGTCAGT
>CAZAJS010000086.1:0-4520 GCA_964485635.1 uncultured Francisellaceae bacterium | reverse complement strand
AGGTTTCATTGCAAGTTTAACTAACTGTGATTGGTAAGGTTGGGGAATAGGTAGGTCAAGCCATTGGTCAAAGGCTACATAATCCGGTTTTTCTGATTGATAGCGCTGTCCAACCGGTGCCACATTTTTAGTATTATAACAATCTTGAAATACAGATTTGCTCCATTGGATTTGGCCATTTTCAACCAATAAACCTTTAGAGATGAACCCCTCCCCAGCTTGCAACTGATAAACAGTTTGACCATCTGGTCGAAAACGTCGAATACGCACACCACCAGAAGGGCTCGCCGGCATGGGAAGACTATAAACTTTGCGCACCGTCGCATGTCGTCGCCCACTTTTCTTTGTCTGAATATTAAAATATCCTCGTAACGCTTGCTCTAGTTTATCCACATTTTCGCCTTTTAATGGTTCTTGTAACCAAGGGCTAATACGTGTATCTTTGGTTAATCGTTGCCAATCTGACCATGCTGGATGGGTTAATTTTTTCTTTTGTGATTGGCCGAACAAACCACCTGACTGAAATGCCATTTCAAATGATGCTGGTTTCAAAGCAACAGGTTTTTTATTTTGATCATTAAAAAGCTGACTTCGGACATCTTGTTTAAGGGTCGTATAGTGAAGCCGCTCTAATAAATCTGCGGCCTGTAACGTTGCTTGATCACATGGCTGCTTGGCAACTTGGAATAATGTATCTAGTGCTTTTTTCGAATCAATAGCCAGATAATCAAACTGATTTGTCTGTGTTTCTCGAAATGCCGCTAAGGTCTCAGGAAAAGATTCTGATCGACGCACATAAGGCACGATTGCTTGGTATAATGCTTCTTGACAATCTAATTGTGAATATTGCTTGGTTGCTTTAAATTTTAATGTCAGACTATTTTTCGGATTAAAGCCTACTCTAATATCTTGTTGACTAATCCATATCGGTAAAAAATGCTCACTATAAATCGTATCTTTATAAAGCGTTTGAGCTGCCACACCATCATGACCATAAACTTCTGCCTTACGGTAAGAAGGCAACGGTTTAACAGTCTGTAAGTTGACATTCGCTGGTAAAAAAGCTTCAGCCTGATCTGCCACATATTCATGGCCTCTTAAACCTTCATCACCCAACATACAAGCTAAAGCCGCATCAATCGCATGGCTAGCAAACGGTTGCGGGGTATGCTTAGTAAAATCTGTATTAAATTCTGCTAATGCACGACGGCGTAGTGATAACGTTTCCGCATCAATCATCTGAACATCAAACTGACACTGCAACCCTTGAGGCTGTGCTTTTTCATGAATCAACGAAGCGACACGGCGGGCTAAATATTTTTGTGTTCCATTTACACGTGTTTTTTGTTGTGTTTGCAACCAACTAACCACCTTTTCAAATGCCGGGTCCTGATCTGATAAGAATAAAGCATGACGCACACAACGCTGCTGATAATCTGATAAGTTGAACATTGTTGTAAACCGTTTCATTTTATCAACCGTATCAGCAATAGTTTGTTGAATATCAGCCTGATCCGTTGTTCCAAATTGTTGCTGCAAATAAGCTGGTGCTAAATCAGATAAATAATAACGACGCTCTTTTTTAACACGATTGCCATTGATTGAGCAATAAATCAAATTCGCCTCACTATTGAGAACCGTGCCAAATAAATCGCGTGTTAAAGATCGTGGCAAAATATGATCAACTTCCCCTACTTCACCTAATCCTTGACCAGTGTAAGGACAAATCCCCCCTGAAGCTTGTTTAATTCGTTCAAATTTTGAATCCCATTGCTTATGTTGATAATCGATATTTTTTTGTAACTTAGTATCTTTTCCTGCTTTTTTGATATCACGATTTAAAGACATTTCAAATTCAAACTGGTTTTGTTCCAAATAAATGGGCACATAAACGGATGAATTCGCTGGTAATTGAGCTAACTGCTGCCATTTGAAATTAGCAATTTGATACGCTTGTTTATCAACCAATCGTGCCAATACCCCATCAAAAGGCCGCACACTATCACTAGGCAAACGTGTCGCATTCGCCACTTCAGGATCATCCATAGATTTTTGTGAACGCCAGTAGTTTTCTGCTGTAATGGCTTTAGATGTTTTATAAAATCCATCCCGTTGCGTTTCTAAAATGGTATATAATTGTGCTAAGCTAAATGGATTTTCATAAGCTTGCTGTTTTGTTTGATTGTGGCCTAGATGATCTGCAATAGCTTTGACAATGGCTGGAACACTTTCGACAACTTTTTTCATATCACTACTGGCGTTTTTCGGATTCCCACAAGCCATTTGATACGCTTCATTAAATAAATTGCCATAATTTTTACGTGTTTTTTCAATGTCTTGACACAAATTTTTAATTTTTGATCGACCAATTTTATGCTGATTCCAAAATTGTAGAAACTTTTGCCAAACAGCTTTATGTGAAACGAAATCATGTTGGACAATACTACTGACTAGCATATTTAAAACGTTCTGTTTGCGTGGCGGATTAATATCACTGCGATGAAATAACCCTTTAGGCCCATGATCAAACCATAACCCTTTTGCAACTTGTTGTCGTTGCTCATAATAAACCTGGGCAATGGCGACTAATCCTTGGCTATGGTCATTACCAATAGCCTGAACTAATTGCGCATATCCCTGTGTTGCCTGACGGCTTCCTGATTTAAAAACAATTGAACGCAAAGCATAAGGGTCAATCCTTTTACTTCGATCTAAAAAACGTTGTAAAATATAGCAACGTCGTTTATCTTTCGGATGGATCATTACTTTTCGATCACGCCATTGTAAATGGCCTAATTGATCAGCCATCATTGGTTCAACGCATTCTAGTTGATCAACCAAATCAGCCCATTGTCCATAAATATTTGTCAAGCCTTCTGGATTTAATAATAGGGTTTGGTCTTTCTCCATCCCTGTATTTGTCCGCGCCTCATAAGGTGGAATCGTCAACATAGGATCAATCCTACACAATTGCTCAATAAACGCATCACAAGACACTTGTTGCAACTGGTTAACAATAGAATGAACTTGCTTGCTTTTTTCTCGTCCATCTGGTGAACGATCATAACGAAAAGCTTTAAGCATTCGTACAAATTCGGTCTGTAATATAGCTGGGTTAAAGCGTTTTAATGCTTTAGACTTATACCGGTGTAATGGCTTCCATTGCATATTGCTAATATGGCCAATTAAATGAATGAAATTTTGTCGTCCCATGGACTGTTTCAGCAATGCTAGCCGAGAATCTTGGTCAATATCATAAGCAATATTTTTTAAGTATTCTTGACGATGGCGGTGGCCTTCTTTCATGCTTTTTTCATGCCCTTCAACCACTTTATGGATTAATTTAAATACATTAATTTTCTTGCCATCTTCGATTTTTTCAATCGATTTTTTATTAAAAAGCTCCACGGAATCTTGTGATAAATCTTCTAGATTCGTAATTATTTTTTGTGCTTTTTTGACGAATTTATCAGCTTTCTTTGAATCAATGCTGAATAATTGACCGATTAACCGATACACACAATCGGCTAAATCTTCCCCTGAAACCAATAAATCTGGATATTCTTGTAATATTTGTTGCTTTAATTGCTCTAAGTTTGATTGACATTCATGTTGTTTAAAATATTGATACCACCAATTTTTGTCAGTTACTTGTTTTAATGTTTCACAATGATCTTGATTATCTAAGCCTTGAATTAACCACTGTGAAAAACTACTGGTCTCCGGATCGAAATCAGGAAAAATAATAGCCATTGCATGTTCATCGATCTGCTCAAAATCATTGAGATTAACTTCATTACTATCAACATAATTATAACCACGGTTATTTAGGTAATGACGAACAGCTGTTACTTCATCTTCATTTAAAGGCCGCTTAAGATAATCTGACAACAAGTGTAACGCTAAAAATTTAGCTAACTGATTTCGCTTTTTATTGCGTGTCATATGACGACGTGCCGTCCGATTTTTTTGTGATAAAACCATTTGATTGTCATCAATGGCAAAAACAGCATGTTGTAAATGACAAGCACTGATCAACTCATCAGGTGAATCTAGCTGCCCAATGCAAACACCAGTATATTTTCCACCTAAATCAACACCGATAGGCGAAATAATTTGATCAAATTGATCCATTTTTAAATTCCTTATTTTGATAATATAACCATTTAAATTTTATCACAGCCCAAAATAAAAATGAATGATGCCGATAAAATAACCAGCTTGAATTTCATCAATAGCTTCAATAAAATTTCATAACAAGCACACCCGAAATTCAACTAAACTTCATAGACTAACTATAAGTTCAATCTCAACAGATAATCAAGGAGTCGATGATGTACCAACTAGTCGCATTCATCCCAGAAACCCACTTAGAATCCGTCAAACAAGCCATGTTTGACGCCGGTGCCGGTCAAAGTGACAAATATATCCACTGCGCCTTTCAAGTTCGAGGAACAGGCCAATTCAAACCCACCGCAGCAGCAGACCCCTATTATGGTCAAGTCGACGAGCTGGAAATT
>CAZAJS010000085.1:0-4601 GCA_964485635.1 uncultured Francisellaceae bacterium | reverse complement strand
CAGTTAACAGAAGCGCCATTATCAGTTAACGAGCAACAGGTAACGTATCATCAAGACCCTTATCAAGGTCAACCTGCTGCAAAAGGCTTAGCAATCGGACAATTAAAAGCGTTAGATCAAGCCTTATCATTTAATAAACAATCACACTTAACGTACCAAGATGAACAAGCTCGTTTAAAAAAAGCAATATCGGATTATCAAGGTACATTAAATCTTAAAATCCAGCAGGTCTATGATACAGAGCAATCACTATTACAGGCGCATCAAGCATTACTTGGTGATGATGATTTATGGCAACAAGCCTTACATTATCTGGAAAAAGGAGCGACTGCTGAATTCGCTTGGGATCAATCGGTCAACCAAGTTATTCAACAGTTTCAAACAATGGAAAATGTAATCCTACAACAGCGTGTTGAGGATTTAAAAGATTTACGTAAACAAATCATTCAAACTTTAATTGGAGCTTGTGATCATATGATCACATTTGATCAGCCAACGATTCTCTATGCAGAGCATTTAACATTATCTGATATGTTAAACCTAGATCAACAGGTCGTTGGCCTTGTTACACGGTATGGTGGTATGACCTCCCATGTGGCGATTGTTGCGAATAATCAGCAGCGACCTTTGTTAATCAATGTTCAAGCTGATTTAACACAACATTTAGAGCAAATATGTGTTTTAGATGCGCAAGCAGGTCGAATTTTACCTGAACCTGATCAGACACAATTAGCCGATTATCAACAACGTCTAGCCGACCAACAAGTTAAACAGCAACAAGCAATTGAGCAAGCTAATGTTGCGGCGCAAACACAAGATGGCCACCGTGTTGGGTGCTATTTAAACATCCAATCGGCCTCTGAATTATCAGATCATTGTGTGGCTCAAGCTGATGGGGTTGGTTTATTTAGAACAGAAATGTTGTATGAGCAATTTGATCAGCCACCTAGTGTAGAACAACAAAAACAACATTATCAAGCAGTATGTAACTACTTTCATGAAAACGAGCCGATTATGATCCGAGTCCTTGACGCCGGGGGGGATAAGCCAATTCAGTGCTTAGACTTGCCGGATGAGGCAAATCCATTTTTAGGGGTTCGTGGTATCCGATATGGTTTGGCTCACCCTGAGATTTTAAAAACACAGTTAACAGCATTATTACAAACACAGCAATCGAATATTCACATCATGTTACCTATGGTGAGTCAATTAGATGAAGTCCGTCAAGTTAAAAAACTGTATCAAACATTACAATCAGAGCTTGCTGTATCGGTTAACCAACCGATAGGAATTATGGTTGAAGTTCCAAGTGTTGTTATGCAAGCTGGGCAATTTGCTGATGAAGTTGACTTTATGTCCGTCGGGACAAATGATTTAGCTCAATATATTTTAGCAATGGATCGAGGTCATGAAAAGTTGGCTGAACAAGCGGATCATGCCCATCCAGCTGTCTTGAAAGCCATATGGCAACTAATTGAATCTGTTGGCAACCGGAATGTTAAAATTTCTGTATGTGGATTAATGGCAGCTGATCCTGAATTGATTCCATTATTAATTGGTATGGGGATTGATCACTTATCAATGACATCAGGTCAGCTGGCAACTAATAAGGCGTTGATTCGACAATTGACACAATCACAATGCCACAAATGGGCCAAAGTCTGTGTTGCTTTAGATGATGCAAAACAAGTGCGGACCTATATGCAACAACAGCTTGCAACGGTAACAATATAAGGGGTTGATCAATGAAAGCACCACTTAATTTTCAGGTATTACAAAAACTAGGTCGAGCATTGATGCTTCCTATTGCTGTATTACCTGTGGCGGGATTATTATTACGATTTGGCGCTGAAGACTTACTTAATTTGCCAGCAATGACGCATGCTGGCCAGGCAATTTTTGACCAATTACCGCTATTGTTTGCCATAGGCGTTGCTATCGGGTTTGCGCGTGAAAATGATGGTGCAGCAGGGCTGGCTGCATTTGTTGGCTATATTGTAATGCAGGCGGTGATGCACACATTTCAACCGGAGATGAACACAGGCGTCTTTGGTGGCATTATTATCGGGGTTGTGGCTGGAAATCTTTATAATCGCTATAGTAGTATTAAACTTCCGGAATATTTAGCATTTTTTGGTGGCAAGCGGTTTGTTCCAATTGTCACAGGGTTTGCTGCACTAATTATTGGTGGCATTTTTACCATTATTTGGCCAGGGATTCAAAGTGTCTTGGATGCTTTTGGAAATTGGATGATTGGAGCAGGATCATTAGGCGTTTTTTTATATGGCGTATTAAATCGATTATTGCTTGCATTTGGGCTTCACCATATTTTAAATAATTTAGTCTGGTTTCAATTTGGTAGTTATTATCCAATGGACCAGATGGTTCAAATAGATTTACTCAATGTCAGCGGGCATTTAGTTGCATTTCATTTTGGTGGCATTGATAGTAGTCAAATTGTCCATGGTGATATGACGCGCTTTATGGCGGGAGACCCTAGTGCTGGTATTACAATGGCTGGTTTTTTCCCTATTATGATGTTTGGTTTACCGGCAGCTTGTTATGCCATGTATCGGCAAGCTTATGATCGAAATAAAAAGTTAGTTGCTGGAATTTTATTTTCATTGGCCTTAACATCACTTCTGACAGGTGTTACTGAACCAATTGAGTATAGTTTTATCTTTTTAGCCCCTGTGTTATTTGGGATCCATGCGATACTGGTTGGAACCTCAATGGCACTAATGTATTTAGTCGGAGCCAAATTAGGATTTACTTTTTCAGCCGGATTGATTGATTATATTTTATTTTTCAACATGGATCAGCATCCATTATGGGTTTTAATTATTGGACCGATAATGGCTGTTATTTATTATGTTTTATTTAGCTTTTTTATCCGGCGTTTTGACCTTCAGACAATCGGTCGTGAACAAGCTGAGGAAGCGCCTGAATCAAAATCGATCCCGGCTGATCAAAATGCTTGGGTTGCAGCATTAGGCGGCCAAGAGAATATCCGACAGGTGGACGCCTGTACAACACGATTACGACTTTCTGTTACGAATAACCAAGCCATTGATCAGACTCATTTAAAAGCATTAGGTGCAAAAGGGGTCTTAAAGCCAAGTGCTGGAAGTGTTCAAGTTGTTATTGGGCCTCAAGCTGATCAAATTGCTACTGAAATACAACAACATCTAGGGCAATCTAAGGGGAAAGGCTCTTTAGAAACTGTATCTGGAGGAGCATCATTTGATTGGACAGCTACAGACCAAGATACAATCGGGCAGCAAGCTATTGATAAATATCAAATGGTTGTTAAAAGTATTATGGGGTATTTAGGTGGAGATGATAATATCGAGTCATGTCAACAACAAACTGATCGACGGTGCTGTCTTAAGGTGAAACAACCATTAAAAGAGAGTCAGTCTTTGATTGAGCTTGACCATACACATTTTGTCAGTATCATTCGCATTAATGCTGATACATATCAAATTTTCACAACTAATGCGGCTGATGTGCTTGCTAAAGCTATTAACCAAAAAATAACTCAATGAGGCATAGCATGATCCTATTTTTTTATATAGCATTAGTATGGTGGGCTTATCTGGTTTATCAAATTTTGATGAAAATTCCAAGCGCTGATCGGAAAATGCCGATCTGGAGCGGCTGGTTACTTTTAATACCGGTAGTTAATGTAGTTATCATTGCACTTGTATTTTGGGGGCTATCTGAAAGTTTGAGTTCAGCAACGAATCAAGCCTTACAAACAAAACGGCGCATTTTTAAAAATATGACCATCATTTATGGTGTTTTATTAATTAGCGCTTTATTATTGCAGATCAATGTAGTGGCTCAATTGATAGGTATTGGAATAGGGGTTTGGCAAAGTATTCAGATTCTTGATATTTTTGAGGATACAAAATATTTAGAGCCATATCCATTTAATGGGAGTAATTGATGATGCATCAAACAATTCTATCTGATGTATTATATATTTTTGTTGGTGTTATTATTATCTCAGTTGTGCTATTAGCGATTATTAATGGTTTGTTTTGTTATCATATTGCACGGCTGATAAAACAGTTATCACATGCGACAAGCCATGTTCCTTCTGCTAAAATTGCTTGGTGGTTACTGTTTCCTTTTGTCAATGTAGTTATTGCTTGGTGGCTCTTACCAACCCTAGGCAGTGTGTTAAAAAAAGTGAATAATTTTCAAGATTGTCGTAAAGTTGGACATAAAATGGTGCTGACTGGATATGGCTACGCATTATTTTCTTCGATTAGTTTATTAAGTATTTTAGTGGCTCAATATGAAATATTAATTCAAGTTTTTATGATTGTGGGGCAATTACCTTTAGAGCCTCATGCAGTTAAAGTTCCTGTTAATGATGGGATGGTATTTCATGTCTTTTTGTTATTATTAAGTGGGATGTGTTGGCTAAAATATTGGCAGTTAGTTCGCTATGCTTATGGTCAACTTATCAAACAACAATAAAGGGTTTAATTTTATCTGTTCTATCTCATTCGCCCCTGCGTCACGAGTCATTCAAGGGATTTGATGAGGTTGAATGAGTATAGTATTTGGGATTGATTTTAAAAAAGTGA
>CAZAJS010000084.1:0-4652 GCA_964485635.1 uncultured Francisellaceae bacterium | reverse complement strand
TTTTATGCATATTCATATTTACATTTTACCTCATCATAAAATGTAAACAACCCGGTATTTTCTAACATGTAATCATAAAAAATGTTTCAGTTATGTTGACTCAAGATACTTAATCAGAAGCATCATTTATGTTCAGCAAGGCTTAAGATGCATATTTAATAAATGTCTCTTTATCGATACAATGGTACCGTCATATCAATTTGATTAACGATGATTGAATAATCACTTTTATATGTTTCAACAATGTTCAATGCTTCAGTACCAACGTCGACTGGATGCGCTGTTAATGCTAATTTGCCGCTTATAATACGATTGCCTTTTTCTTGATATGTAGCGCCAAGATAATCTTTTTGCATCAGTTGATTGGTTTGGGCATTTACAACATCTAAATAATGTCGCAAATGACCATTATCAAGCAATTCATCTTCTTGTAATAAAACATAAGATTCACAGTGAGCAGAATGACACACCGAAAAGCCATAAGTATTGTCAACCCAACCTTTAATAGCATGATTCATATGACCTTCTTTAATGATATCGCCTGTTTTAGGGTCTAATATCTTATATTCATGGTCTGGAGAGGAAACATAAATTGCCGGCTTAGAATCATACTGAATGGTTGAAATACTATGGATAGGATACCTTGTGTGATCATACTGATGATTTACAACCAGTTTACCAGTTCGTGGGTCAATTAAATCATAATAATTATTATGATTCTCTTGATTAGAGCTTCGATGTATTTCAGCAATCATATCTTTGCCATCAACATTAACAGCAGTAATTTCAGGAAATCTGCCATGAGTCAGTGTTTTATTGATCACAAGGGCTTCTTTTTGAGAAGTTTCCCATGGTGCAATTAAATCAAAATAAAGTTTTTTAGTATCATAGCCACTATGGACTTCAGCAATATAAGGTTTTTTTGAGTCTTGACCTTTTAATTGAATATTGATATTTGTACTTGACGTGGCACCATACGTATTAGTGCTGGCATAATCATAACTTGATCCATTGACTTTTTTCCTATCTTTCAGATCAATTAAACTAAACCATAAATCTGGCCAAGAGTGGCTTTTAAAAGAATTGATAAAAGCATAGGGTTTCAAATGACCATCAGACATTAAATTGATAATCGATACACCCCCTATTTGTTGCGTATATGTATCTGGCCCGAGAGAATACTTATCTGAAACAATATTGGTGATGTTAGAAAAGCCTGGGGCAACCATTGCAGCTGTTAATGAAATAACCATACCCGTTTTTTTTAAAAGCATTGAATAATTCCTTGTTTGAATCGCTTTGACACATTGATATTACCCTAAAATTGGGTTATATTCAATCAGTTTTTTAGAAAATTAGACAAAAAACAATCAAAAAATTAAATAATCGAATTTTTAATGATAGACCCAAAGCCCAATCAGGGCCCAAACCATACCAAGCCCAATAAAAAAAATGGTTGTTCGGCTCATTCGGTGTTTCTCTAGATTAATCCGCACCCCGCAACAGGGGCAAATGTCAGCATGGCTTTTAATAGTATGGCCACAGGATCGGCAGAACACAGCATCAGATGGCCGATTTTGATCAGATGTTTTTGTTGGATCCATCACACTTCCCTTGTCCATTGTTGATTCAACTCAATAAGGCTTGTTGGGCCGCTGCCCCATCATCCAGTAATCTTCATCATGGCACCTAAGCAGGCATTAAATGCGGCAAGGCGTTCATTTTTGTTAAAATTTCTAATCCAATAAATAAAACGGCAATCAACATAATCACTGCTAACATAGCTCGATGCGTTAACCATGACGGGCCAATTCGATCACGCCATGCCCACATCATCGCCGCCGGCAGACCAATTAATAAAATGGCCACAAAAATACTGGCATACCCTAGTGCCATCACAAAGCCATGTGGATAAAAAATCACAAATAAATAAGGCGGTAAAAATGTTAACAGAAATACACTGAAACGATTGAAAATCCCTGTCGGAGAAATCCGATACGTATCCCGATTAAAATCAAATAAGCCTAATCCGACCCCTAAAAAGGACGTGGTCACAGCAATCATACTAAACCAAGAGGCCAAATATTTGATAGTCGCATTGACATACGCACCGGCAACGCCTAAGTCATTGCCTTGGGCAATGATTTGTGCAAACCCATGTAATGGAATCGAGCCTAAAGTCGCTGCCACCCAAATCAAATAAATCACTAACGGCAAGCCACTGCCAACAATAATGGCTTTCCGTAACGCTGCTCGATCAGAGGCCACATAGGTCCGCAACGTCGGCAAAATATGATGATAGCCAAATGAGGTGATCAAAATCGGAAAGGTCATCCATAGATAATCCCACTGCTGTGGGGGATGAGTTAAAAGCCCTGGATCAATTTGTGGCAAGATAAAAACTAAAAATGCACAAAAAGCCATGATTTTAAAGAAAATCAAAAACTGATTGGCTTTATCAACCCACGCAGTACCAAAATAGACAATCCCCCCAAAGACAAGAATAAATAACAAGCTATTGATATTGGCCGAAAAGTTCAACCCAATCCAACCTAGGCCTGCACCAATCAATTGGGCACCACTGGCTGAATAAGCTGCCGTTAACGAATACAGTAACAGCAAATACGCTACCCAGGTAATAACTTTCCCAGTGACGCCTAATGTGATTTCAGCCATGGTTTTAAAGTTGGCCCCTTCTGGCATGACTAAATTGACTTCCGTAATTAAAAAAGCCGTGATCACCATCAATGCCCAGATGCTAATCAATAAAATGCTGGATAAGAAAAAGCCACAAGCGGCCACTGTTTCAGGAATGGCCAGCATACCAGCTCCAATGCTGGTCCCAGCAATAATCATTGCTGAACCAAACCAATTATGGGGCCCCGGTTGTGATGTAATGCGCATGATTGTTTCTAATGATTCAATGAAAAGAACCTTTAGTATAGCGAATAATCCAAACCGCTACAAGTGGCAATCACAAATGACATTAAGCTTTTAGCCGCCGCTAACAGCGCCTATTTTGACTATGATGCTTTCATCTGAATATCGATCCGATCCAATTGATCAGTTTGCTCATAATAATGGGATAAAATTACACTCTAGCTAGTGCATCAAGGGTCAGGCTTGTTGCCATAATTGACAACAGCGCTTGGCTAAATCCGGCTGATCAAAGGGGTCTAATCGCACCATCGGATCGGACCAATTACGCAACCATGTTAATTGCCGCTTGGCTAATTGTCGTGTTGCAGCAATACCTTTGTGCTGTAAAGTAGCTTGATCATATTGACCGGCTAAATAGGCCCATACTTGTCGATAACCAACACTGCGCATTGAACTATGGGCTTCGGTTAAATGCGGATAGTCTTTTTGAAGTTGTTCGACCTCTTGAATTAAACCATCCTGTAACATTTGTACAAATCGCTGTTCAATACGCTGATGCAAACGTGCCCGATCATTGGGGACTAAACCAATTAAGGCTAAGGGTTGGTCAAGCCCCTGAATATGCCCTGCAGTTTGCAATACTTGTGAAAATGGTCGTGAAGTTTGTTCAATTACTTCTAAGGCACGTATAATCCGTTGCCGATCATTCGATTTGACACGTTCGGCTGTTACAGGATCTAATTGCTGTAAACGCTGATAAAGCTGATGCCCATTTGACTGATCCCATTGAATCGCTAAACGTTGCCGAATCGCGGCATCTTGCTTGGGCAATTGTGATAAACCTTGGACTAATGCTTTAAAATACAACATTGTCCCTCCGACAAATAACACATTTTTGCCTCGTGCTTGAATTTCTGTTACAAGCTTTTTGGCATCATGTAAAAACTGGTTGACAGAATAAGACGCATCCGGTTGCACACAATCAATCAAATGATGGACCACCTGGGCTTGTTCTTGGTGTGAAGGTTTAGCACTGCCAATATCTAGACCTTGATACACCAAGGCTGAATCAACGCTAATAATCTCGGCATTTAATGATGCTGCCGCCGCTAAGGCGACCGCTGTTTTGCCACTGGCTGTTGGGCCAGCTAGTCCATAAACCGGCTTATTCATCAATGAATTTGTCAAGGGCTTGGTCATGAATCTTGACTGAAAAATCGGCTTTTAAGGCATTAAAATAGGCCTGCTTGGTTAATGTCATTAATGCCTTTTGCACTGGTTGACGTTGCTGTTGACTTAAGGATTGATTCGACGTGCTCACATGCTTGGTAGCCCAAACCCAAATGGTTTGATCGTCCTGTTGCTTGCCAACGACTGTCGGTGTAGTAAAGATCGCATTCTGAATGGCTTTCGGGATGGTATCAGATGATTTTGATACACTTAATTGTGCTGTTTTCAACTCCAGGCCTTTGGTTTGTTTGACCTGCTTTTGAAAGGCTTGTGCATTATCCGATTGGTCAAGCAGTACTTGGGCCTTTGATTGGGCTTGCTTGGCGGCTTGATCTTGTTGATAATCTTGCTTAACCGTATCGACCACCTGATCAAATGGCGCGATATGTGCCGGTTGATTGTCAATGACATGATACAAGACCCCTTGGTGATCCCCTGTTGCCACATACCCTTGGTTTTGTTGATGCTGAAAGATGGCTTTCTGAAGGGTTGCATTGCCTGTGATTTGGTCTGATTTGGTTTGTTGGTCAAATAAACCTGTT
>CAZAJS010000083.1:0-4877 GCA_964485635.1 uncultured Francisellaceae bacterium | reverse complement strand
TGTGATTGATTTTTTGCATTCTCGTGTAGCTGACCATTCAGCCATTGATGCCATTCAACTAGTAGCTGAAAAATATGCCGCACAAGGCAAACGCGTCCATTTGCGCCACTTAAGTCCTGAATGTCGTGTTTTGCTAGGTAAAGCTGGCGAAATGGTTGAAGTCAATATTATGGAAGACCCAGATTATCATGTTGCCTCTGACAAGCTCTCCTAATGATATTTATTTTTAGCTCATTCACCCTTTTTAAATATTTCAGGTCTCTTGCTTATGTTAATAAATACCTTTAAGGATTGGCATTTAGCCGATATTACTTGGCTCATAATTGCGCTGATCACCACAATCATTATTGGATCCATGATGCATAGTGATTGGTTGACATTAACTGCAACATTAACGGGAGTGCTTAATTTAGTACTTTTAGCAAAAGGTAAATTAATTAATTATCTTTTTGGCATAATGAATAATATCACTTATGCACTGGTTGCTTGGCATGCCCATCTTTATGGTCAGGCAATTTTATTTATGGGATACTTTTTGCCAATGCAGTTTTATGGGCTTTATTTATGGACTCGACATGAAAACCAACAACAAGGACTCATTATTGCTAAACGCTTAGTCCGATCTCAGTGGCTACTTTATGGAGCAGCTATTGTCTTTAGCACTATTATTTATGGAATGTTTTTAAATTATTTTGGTGAAACACAAGGCTGGCTAGATGCTTTAGCCACGACATTATCCATCTTTGCCATGTGGCTGATGGCAAGGCTGTACCTTGAACAGTGGCTATTATGGCTACTTGTGAATATCACCACAATATTACTGTGGTGGCTGAATATTGCTGCATCTGAGCAATGGGGCAAACTGCCGATGTTATGTTTATTTACGATTTATCTTATCAATACGGGTTATGGTTATGGACAATGGCGTCGTTTAGCCAAACACTAATATTTAATTAAAATACAGTACTTTTCAAGACAAACACGATTAGACATTAAATCGAAAATGAATCACATCACCATCTTGAACAATATATTCTTTGCCTTCTAAACGTGCCTTACCATTTTCCTTAGCGCCCTTTTCACCATGATATGTAACAAAGTCATCATAACTAATCACTTCAGCACGAATAAACCCGCGCTGAAAATCGGTATGAATTTTGCCTGCTGCTTCTGGGGCCGTGGCGCCAATTGGAATTGTCCAAGCTCGCAATTCTTGTGGGCCGGCTGTAAAATAAGTTTGCAAATTTAAAAGACCATACCCAGAGCGAATGACACGATTCAATCCAGGCTCTTGTTGCCCTAAATCCGTTAAAAAATCAGCCTTTTCTACCTCATCTAATTCGGCAATCTCAGATTCAATCGCAGCACAAACTGGAATCACTTGCGCATTCTCAGCTTGGGCATGTTTTGTCACTTTATTTAGTAAGGGATTATTGTCAAAACCACTTTCATCAACATTTGCAATATACAAAACAGGCTTTTGCGTTAATAATGGCGTTTGTTGAATCCATTGTTTCTGATCTTGATCATAATCAAATAACCGCGCTGGCTTTTGTGCCTCTAGATGATCTTTTAATGCTTCATACATAGCTAATTTCGCTTTAACAATTTTGTCTTGGCTTTTTAATTGTTTTTTAAAGCGAGTGATCTGCTTTTCAACAGTATCAAGATCAGCGAGTAATAATTCTGTATTAATTGTATTAATGTCCTCAAGTGGATCAACTTGTCCTGATACATGCACCACATCATCATTATCAAAACAACGCACAACATGACCAATTGCATCTGTTTCTCGAATGTGTGACAAAAATTGGTTTCCTAGCCCTTCTCCTTGAGAAGCCCCGGCCACTAATCCAGCAATATCGACAAATTCCATGGTTGCAGGAATGGTTTTTTTAGGTTCAACTAGCTTTTCTAATACAGGCAGACGTGAATCAGGCACCTCAACGACGCCAACATTTGGTTCAATTGTACAAAAGGGATAATTTTCAGCTTGAATCCCTGCTTTTGTTAATGCATTATACAAGGTTGATTTTCCCACATTTGGCAAACCAACAATTCCACATTTAAATCCCATGATTATCCTCTTTTTATTAACTACTTCAATAATTGTTCCATTGTAAATATTAAAGGGTTCGATGCAAGTGATTCATCACATAATTATCAGCTTCATCGACTAATTCATCACGCAAAGCTACAGCACGTTCAATGGCATTCTCAATCAGTTGCCGATCGTGCATTGATGGGGCTTTAAGTACATAATTTGTTACTAAATGTGCAGCACCAGGATGGCTAATACCAATGCGTAATCGTTTAAATTCTTTTGACCCTAATTGCTGGATAATATCCCGTAAGCCATTATGTCCGCCATGGCCACCGCCTTTTTTTAAGCGAATGCTTCCGGCAGGCAAATCTAGCTCGTCATGTAACACTAAAATTTCATGGGGCTCAATTTTATAAAATTGAGCCAATTGTTTTACCGCTTGGCCACTTCGATTCATCAATGTTGTTGGAAATAGTAACCAATATTCAGAATGTGTATTGATTTTAGCGATTTGCCCTGAAAATTTTTTTTCTGTTTTCAAACTGACCGCTTGAGCATTTGCCCATGCTTGTAGCAACCAAGCACCAACATTATGTCGTGTTTTTTCATATTGAGCACCAATATTGCCCAGCCCTACAATTAATCGAATTGCCATAATTTTAGTTGCGTTATTCAAGTGATAGTCATTATTTTAACGTTTTCTTTGCGGAATAAATATGGGCAAGATAAAGAAAAAAGCGCCCAATTAATAATCCAGATAAAATCCCTAGTATAATTTCTTGCCAAACCAAAACGCTGAATATGTGGGCTTTTTCAGGATTAATTGCCATTTGGTAACCAAAGTAATACTTAACAATAAATAAAATTAATAGCATAACCAATAATTTATTTGATCCTTGAATTGTAACCCTGCTTTGTTTTGTATCAACTTTTAAAACGTCATGGCGAAAAATTTTAAAAGCAACCAATCCGCCTAATAGAAAACTCATCAACCAAATAATGATTAATAAGCCATGGCCTGTTTCAATATGTGCTAGAGTTCTGATTAATGAATCAATACCAAGGGCTAAAAATAGAGCTGGTAAAATCATCAACTTAGGCAAACTTGCCGTTTGTGTTTGACGTGCTTTTAGTCCTCGAATCAAAATATAAATGAAAATCGCATACACCCACCAAGGGGTTTGAATCAAAAATTCACTCACATCAGCCATATCTTAACAATCCTTTTAACTTTGTTGAACTTTGATACTTCGATTCATTAATAAATAAAGTAGTAATGCACTTAAAATTAAAGGAATCAAAAGCACTAAAAAGCTTAATGGGAAAACAGACTCATGATGAATGGTTTTTAAATCACCGCCGTTGATCCATTGCGCAATAGCACCCACTGCATATTGAAAAATCGTTGCTGATACAGCAATTGTCATATTAATAACTGCTAACACCGTCCCATGTACTGATTTTTTGAAAAAATTTCTCGCAACAGTAAAACTTAATAGCATACTTGAAACAAAAAAACCTAATAAAAAATAAATAACGGGTAATAAGATAACTGATACAATACTTGGAAATAACACGACAACCATAAATAAAATAATCGTACTGATATTTGCCCAGCGCATCCAATGTAAATGGCTTTTAAACCCACGGGATATTAGTCCATGAAGAGGTCCACCCACAGCAATGCCAACAAAAATCATACTACTGACATCAGCAGCTTGTTGCGCTGATAATTGGTAAGTATATTCTAAAAAAATCACGTCATATAATTCAGAAAAAGCATTAACAACGGTTCCAACCATTACACCAGCATAAATGGCTAATGCCCAAAGTTGCCATGATTTAAATAAGTAAGATTTCGCTTTGGGATTTAACACAGGTTGATAATAATGAACAACCTGTTGTTTTGAGTGACAATGCTCATTTGGCCGAATTGCCCAATATAGTATAACAGCCAAAATAACGCCAATATGTCCGACTAATAACAAAGCGCCTTGCCATGTTAAATGTTCAATCCCATAATTTAATAAAACTTGCCCAAAGATACCACCAAGCACACCAATAGTGTTTGTAATCCCAACAGCAATCGGGAAAAACGCTTTTGGTAATGCTTCATCAGCAACCTTCAATGCCCCTAAAAATGCAAATGATGAGCCTGCAGCTACTAGGATCCGACTTAACCAAACAATGGCGATATTAGGCCACCAAGCTAACATAAGCAACCCTAAACTCATGATAAAACACGCGCATGATAATACCCATTTTAAGGGGAAGCGATCTAATAAAAGTCCGGCTGGAATTTGCGTAACAGCATAGACCGGAAAATAAATTGCCATGGCCATGCCTAGCGATGCCGTTGAGATATCCATTGCTCCAGCAATCGGCTTTAAAAGCACACTTGGAGCAGTATGTTGGAAATAGTCTAACGCATAAAATAAAGCAGCAAAAAACCAAATAATTAAGCCACAAAGCCATTGAGGTCGACGCACACTGCCCTCTTATTTTTTACATTTTAAAAAATGCAAGTATAAAATAAATACGCTTAAAAGGCAATCCTCACTTTCAGACATCAAACGTATACCAGCTATCTAATTGTTCACGGAGCATTTGATTCATTTTTTCATTGCCAATGGCATATAATTGACATGTATAGATTAAATTTAAAGGAGCTAACCATTTTGTGACTTTTTCAAGGACTTGACTTTTTTGTTGCTGATTCAGTTTGTCTGATTTTGTTAATAATACATGCACAGGACGTTGGCAATCAATTAATAAATCAATCATCATTTGGTCTGCCTGATGCGGGGCATGTCTGGCATCCATTAAAAGAACA
>CAZAJS010000082.1:0-5024 GCA_964485635.1 uncultured Francisellaceae bacterium | reverse complement strand
TTGCCACGCTTGACCAAACTTAATATGATAACCATTGCCTTCACGTCCATAATAAACAGGAATGACTTGTGCTTGGGTTTTTTTGACAAGCCATGGAGTGACTGTCAAGGTTGCACATGGATGGCCTAAAAATGAAACAAAAGCAGAATGCTGAAGTCCAAAATCCTGATCTGGAGCATACCATAGGGATTGTTTTTGCTTTAACAATTTCACAACTTGACGCATACTTTTCCGCTTAATACACTGAGACATATAGCTTTGCCGTGACCGAGTCATGATATACTCAAAGACCGGATTTTTATGACGTTGATAAATCAATGAAAAAGGCTGGTAGTTTTCACCAATATAACGCCCTACAATTTCTAAGCAGGTAAAATGGCATCCTAAAAAAATAGCGCCTTGATCCGGATTATAAAATGCTTTTTCAAAAGCATCTAAATTGCTAATTTTAATAGGGATTTTCGCAAACCGTCTTTTTGACATAAACCACGCAATTGCTGTTTCCATCGCAGCCATACCTGCTGATTCAAAACTTTGCTTACATAAAGACTCGATTTGATTATCTGTTTTGTCAGGAAAAGCAACACGCAAATTAATTTTAGTAATGTTTTTACGTCGTTTAATAAATGGGTAACTAACACGCCCCAGCCAGCGTCCAAAAGTCATTTGCCATCGATAAGGCAATAGCACGATAAGACGCATTAACCCTAAAAGCATCCACGTCGGCCAATATTTTGGTTTAAAGAAAGAAAGATTCATAGATTAAGCCTCTTTAGAAAAAAACAGCAATCAACCAATGGCAAATGATCCCAGCAATATACCCTAATGCAATAGCCCAAATCCATTTTATATGACCACCAAAGGTATAATACCCTTTAGCTTTCCCCATTACTGCGACTCCCGCTGCCGAACCAATTGATAATAGACTTCCACCAGTCCCAACTGTCAAAGTAACCAACAACCATTGATATTGGGTCATATCTGGGTGCATCGTCAAAATAGCAAACATCGTAGGAATGTTATCAACAATCGCAGATAAAACACCAACTAAGGTATTAGCTTGAGTATGAGCTGTCCATACAGCTGGTGCAACTGAAGACATGTCATGGTAGAAAAATGATGAAGCCCATGCTAAGTAACCTAAGGCACTTAACCCTTGAACACACACTAAAATTCCATAAAAGAATAATAAAGTATCCCATTCAGCATTCCGTACTTTACGAAAGATATCAAATCGATCAACACTTTCCCCAGCCATTGCTTGTTTTGTTTGGCGATGGCCTATCCAATAACTGAAAAACATCAAGTAACCTAATCCAGTCATCATTCCTAAAGCTGGTGGTAAGTGTAATATATTTTCAAAGACAACGGCTGTAACAATCGTTGCGGCAAATAGCCATATAGAACGGCGCGCGCCATACTTTAAAGCTGAACCTTTAAGATGCATTGCTTCGGATTGGTCTGTGGCAACTGCATCTTTAGGTAAAGCCCAAAATAAAATAATCGCTGGGATCAAATACGTTACAAGTGCTGGGAAGAATAAAGCAAAAAATTCAGTGAATGATAAAATGCCATTTTGCCATACCATCAGTGTTGTAATATCACCAAATGGGCTAAACGCTCCTCCAGCATTCGCCGCGACCACAATATTAATACAGCTTAAACACACAAATTTTGCATTTGACTTGCCTACAGACAGAA
The DNA here is from genome assembly GCA_964485635.1 of uncultured Francisellaceae bacterium. Lineage (GTDB taxonomy): Bacteria > Pseudomonadota > Gammaproteobacteria > Francisellales > Francisellaceae > CAZAJS01. The sequence goes on along the minus strand of CAZAJS010000082.1, from coordinate 3,323 downwards.
CCACACTACACATCACAAGCGCTGTCGTTAAATTATCAGCAAATGGTGAAATACAAAAAGCTAAGATTCCTGTTAACCAAAAAATACCACTTGCTCCGACGCCCATAGCAGTCAGTTTTTGTTTTAAGGCTTCAAACACGCCCCGTTCTTCCATAAAATTAATATAGGTCATGGCCACTAATAAAAATAAGAACAGCTCTCCATACTCTAGCAGTGCATAATTCAAATTAGCATTAACGACATCTGACTGCCCTGTCATATTGCCAGCAGTTGCCACAAGAATCCAAATAATACCAGCTGCAAAGACAACAGGTTTTGACTTATTTAAATGCGTAATATCCTCCGTCATGACAAGCCCATAGGCCACGACAAAACAGATCAATACAGCTAACCCAATCCAAGTATGAGTTTGAGCCATTACAGCAGGCTCATGTAAACTATTAGCATTTGCTGATATTGGAAGGACAAATGTCGTGAGTATCAATAACCATTTGTGCATAAGTACCTCAATTCGTTTTATTTACATTATTACTGACTTTGAATTGCTGTAATAGCAATGGTGTAAACAATGTCATCCACAGTTGCCCCTCTTGATAAATCATTCACAGGCTTATTCAGTCCTTGCAAGACTGGACCAATACTTAAAACATTCGCACTTCGTTGAACAGCTTTATAAACTGTGTTTCCAGTGTTTAAATCAGGAAAGACTAAAACCGTTGCCTGTCCTGCTACGACACTATTTGGCGCTTTCTTATGAGCCACACTTTCAATCATTGCTGCATCATATTGTAATGGACCATCAACGGGCCAAGCCGGCTTTCGTTGTTGAATCAAATCGGTTGCATGCTTAACCTTTTCCACTTCTTGCCCACTGCCAGAATTTCCCGTACTATAACTAATCATGGCGACTTTCGGATCAATCCCAAATCGTTGCGCGGATATAGCACTTTCTGTCGCAATTTCAGCTAGCTGCTCTGCATTTGGGTTTTGATTGACAGCACAATCCCCATAGACTAACACTTGATCTTCAAGGCACATGAAAAATATAGAAGAAACAATCTGGCATTGTGGTTTTGTTTTAATGATTTGCAAAGCTGGACGAATGGTGTCGGCCGTTGTATGAGCGGCGCCTGCTACAAGGCCGTCTACAGTATTATTGTATAACATCAAAGTTCCGACTAAAATAGGATTTTTTTGTAAAGCTTCACGTGCCATAACCTCAGATAAGCCTTTACTTTTCCGGACTTCTAGAAGTGTCGCTAAGTGTTGATCAAAATCCTGAAATGGCGATTGAATCTCAAGCGATTCTGGTAATGTTAATCCATTTCGTGCGGCGATTTTTTCAATTTCTTCTTGATCCCCGAGTAACACACAGTCAGCAATTTGACGCTGATGGCATAATGTCGCTGCTTCTAAAATACGAGGATCATTACCTTCAGGCAGTACAATCCGTTTTCGATTACTACGCGCTAATTTCAATAAATGATATCGAAATGCCGGTGGTGACATTTTATTTGACGCAGACGTCGCTAAATGACTAGTCACCCTTTTGGTGTCAATACAACTTGCAATTTGTTCTTTTAAGGCCTGCCAACGCTCAGTATCATCATTTGGAATGCCCGTATAATCAATACCTGATAAACCAAGCACCGTATGAATACTTTTATTTTCAGTTGTTAAAATAGGTAAGCCACAGGCTTGTGCCATATCAAAACAAAAATCTTTTGCGGCTTGCGCTAAAAAAGAATGTGCGGTTAATAACACCCCAGCTAAACGTACCCCTTTTTGTGCGGCTAAACAAGCCGCTGCAATAACATCGGTCCGATCAGCAGAAGTCATAATTAAAGTTCCTGGCGTCATTTCATCAAAGCACCGATCTAATGAGCGTGCGCACATGGTGATTCGTGAAACCCGTCTTAAATCCATTTCACCTTGAACTAATACAGTTAAATTTAATAAGCGCTGAATGTCTAATACTCTTGGGTGAGCTAATGTCTTTTGCCACTCCGTAACCCCAAGCAAATGCATTCCTTGTTGCCGAAAAACGGGTAAATTCTCAATTTCCTCTGGCGCGATATATTCAATGGCACTGGTTACTGGCTCATCAAGCAATGTAAAATAAAGCTCACCATTATCACGGACAGGCGCATTTAATTTTGTAATGACAGCCCCTAGTAAGTAAGGGTTCGGCACTGACCGTTTTTGAAAAGATAACTGCTCATTAATTTCATCTAAACTGTATTGACCTTGCGTTGTGACAATGACCACATAAGCATTTAAAGCACGCATTAATGTCTGATTAAAAGGTTCAATATAAGGGTTCATCCATGCCTCTGGACTATAGGTCGGTCGCATAAAAAGCCCTTCAACAATCACAACTTCAGCTTGTTGCTGCCGACGCTCAAATGCTGATAATACGCTTTCCATGACTGTTTTAATATCATCATTTAAAAGGTAGTGTTCTACCGCAGCACGCTCTAAATCAACATCTGCTAGTGGATTAAATAATGCAACTTTATACCCTTGTTGCTGTAAGGCATATTGCAATCCTTGTTGCAAACTATAAACCCCAACTCCTGGGGCAGTAGGCCACAATAAAATCGGTGATACCGACATGGCAAACTCCTCAATTGATTTTGTGTTTTACTCAACAGATTTGACTAACTTAATACTCAACTGTGCAATCATATTTTCCTCATCAGTCGGAATAACATCAATCCGTGGCGAACCATTCGCATTGATCAAGCCAGCTGGTTGCTTGATCATGGCATCATTCGCCGATTGATCAAGGGCCAGTCCTAAATTTAATAAAGCTTGAATCACTTGTTGACGAACAACAGGACTGTTTTCACCAATCCCGCCGGTGAAAACCAATCCATCAAAACGTTCATAATAACGCCAGTAACTAGCAACATAACTAGCAATGCGTTGACAAAATAAAGCTAATGCATCACTAGCGGCCGCGTCTCCTTTTTCTACACGGGCCTCAATATCACGCATATCATTATCACCACATAAACCTAATAAGCCACTTTCTTTATTTAATACCGTTGTCATTTTTTGGCTATCCCAACCTAGCTGTTGGGCAACATAACCAAAAACACCTGGATCAATTGTGCCTGAGCGTGTCCCCATGACTAAACCATCTAATGGTGTAAATCCCATACTTGTGTCATAACTTTGGCCATCTTTCACCGCTGTGACGCTACAACCATTACCTAAATGCGCAACAATAATATTAGGATAATCGATTCCATGGCGTTGACTAAATGTTTGTGTAATATATTGATGACTGGTCCCATGAAAACCATATTTACGAATTT
>CAZAJS010000081.1:0-5115 GCA_964485635.1 uncultured Francisellaceae bacterium | reverse complement strand
CTTTAACGATTTGGATATTAGGCGCTAGCTTTTTCTTCTTTGAATATGCTTTGCGTGTGTCTCCGAGTGTGATGATGCCAGAATTGCATCATTATTTTGGCATTAGTGCTGGACTTGCCGGCGCCTTATCCGCGATCTTTTATTATCCTTATATCTTAATGCAAATCCCTGTCGGAATGGTTACTGATCACTTTGGCCCTCGGCGCGTGATGACTTTTGCCGCAATTTTAACAGGGATTGCTTGTTTGCTTTTTGTCATGATGCCAAGTATTGCATTAGCCTTGATTGCACGAGGCATGATGGGCTTTTGTGCCGCTTTTGCATTTGTCGGAACATTACGTATTGCGCTTAATTGGTTTCAACCGAGTACATTTGTGATTTTAACCGGCATCACACAGGCCACAGGCATGCTTGGTGCCGCATTTGGTGATGCCCCATTAAGTGCTTTCATTCATGCAACAAATTTGCATATTGTTATGGTCACTTTTTCAGCTATTTTCCTATTACTTGGTTTGGCTATGTTTATCACGTTAAAATTAGTCAAAGCCCCATCAAACACGACTAATCATACGTCTAATCAACCTCCGGTTCGTGTCTGGCAGGGGTTAGCTTATGTCATTAAGAAACCAGCTGTATGGGCAAATTGTCTTTTTATTGGCACACTTTATGGGCCAACAACGGTTTTCGCTGAGGCTTGGGGTCCTTCTTTTATGCATGTTTATCGAGGTTTTGCATTAACTTCTGCCTCATTTACTATTTCTTTGATTTTTATTGGGATGGTGATTGGTTGCACATTATTTGGTATGATTAACCGTTATATTGCGGCCATTCAATTAATGCGTTTTTCTGCGATTGCATCAATGATATTACTAGCTGCTTTAATTTATCTTCCAGGACTCAATTATTTCACCACATCCGCATTATGCTTGATATATGGGATTTGTAATGCTGGCATTATTCCTTCATACAATCGAGCGGCTTTATTAATTAAAAAAACATATTCAGGTATCGTACTTGGGATTACAAATATGTTTTCCATTTTATTTGGCGCTATTATGATTCAAATTGTTGGGGTTGTGCTTGATATGTTACACCCTGATACATCCCCTGAAAATTTAGCGTCAGATAGCTTTCAATCGATTTTTATTATCTTATTTATTTGCTTTGCAATTGCCATTACTATTAGTTTTTGTATTCGACCGAACCAAACACAGTCTGAAGATAATTAAACCTCTCAAAAAGCCCCACTGCTTTTAATAAAGCTATTGTAATTTTTTTATCACTCATTTACAATTTTAGCTTATTCCAACATTTGAAACAAATGATATATTTATGAGCCAAAATAGTATTTCAAAACAAATCGGCGCGACCTTTTTAATTACGGGAACGGTTATTGGTGCAGGTGTTTTAGCATTACCTATTGTTACAGCTCAATTAGGTTTTCTTTTTGCAACTGCAATCATGTTATTTTCTTGGTTAGTCATGACATTTACTGCATTGCTTATTGCAGACCTTTCAATCTCAATGCCAGTGGGTACAAGCTTTGCTCATATGGCCAAAAAAATACTTGGCCCGATTGGTGCTGTCATTAGTTGGGTTAGTTTCGTCTTTCTCATGTATAGCATTAGTGTAGCCTATATTTCTGCGGCATCTTCTGCTTTTTCAACTTTATTACTCAACTTAGCCCAACAATGGGTAGCCATTATCTTTGTTGTGGTTTTTGGCCTCGTTGTGATTGTCGGGACTCGCTATGTGGACTGGGTCAACCGTTTGTTGATCGTGTCAAAAATTATTATTTTAGTGCTGGTGTTTATTTTCTTTATTCCAAGTATTCAAGCTGCCAATTTATTTCAACTGCCAGAACATACAGGAACCGCATTTGCTTTAGCTTTTCCTGTCGTGATTACGTCATTTACCTCTCATATTATTGTGCCAACATTGTCTGATTATATGCATAAAGATAAAAAGGCATTAGCACGTGTAATTGTTTGGGGCAGCACCATCCCACTAGTATTGTATATCGGATGGCTGATCTCGATATTAGGCATCTTACCACTACATGGGGCGATTAGCTTTGATCATGGGGTCTTAAACCATGCCAGTCCAAATGTTGGTGATGTTCTTAATGCCTTGAATCATATTTTACACACAGGTATTACACATGCATTATTAAATGCATTTTCAATTATTGCAGTGGTTACTTCTTATTTAAGTGTGAGTTTAGCACTCTATCATTTCAACGTCGATAGTTATCGTTTGCATCGATTAAATAGTACAAATAGAATTTTAGCTGCCACAATACTAACCTTTATCTTGCCGTTGGTTATTAATTTAGTTGATCCTAATCTATTTTTAGCGGCAATTGGGTATGTTGGCGTTTCCGTTGCTATATTAGTTGTCCTGCTACCAGTGATCATGATTATGCGCCAAACTTATGTAAACCAACCTTTAAATTATCAGGTCAGCCAATCACGTGTCTTATGGGCCATTAGCTTTTTTGCAGGAGCCCTAGCTATTATATTAAAACTATTTTTCTCATAATTCATCAACCTTATGATGAAACTAGCCTTAGAAACTTGCTTTGCTTAAAAAAAATTTGGCATAATGGTTAAAAACCGTCTAGGGCTTACAATGCAGTCATTGCTTGATCAATTAACAAAAATATATCAGCCTACTGATTTATTTATCAATGGGATTGAAAAAGAAAATTTACGGATGGATTTAGCATCAGGGCAACCCTCCATGCAACCTCATCCATCCACTTTAGGGGACAAGCTTACCCACCCTACCATTACAACTGATTTTTCTGAGAATTTAATTGAAATGGTCACCTCGCCCGTGCCAAGTGACGAGCTGATAACACAATTAAAGCATTTAAATGCGTTTGTTTATCAGACATTAGAGCATCAAACGTTATGGCCGTTGTCCATGCCTGGATTCATTCAGGATTTGACACATTTGCCAATTGCGGATTATGGCACCACGAATAATGCCATGAAGAAGCATATTTATCGGCGGGGACTTGTCCATCGTTATGGTAAAGCCATGCAATTAATTGCCGGAATTCATTTTAACATATCATTAAAAACTTCTTTTTTTCAGGCGCTCCAACAGGTTTTGAATGACACAAATTCTCTGTCTACTTTTATATCTGATCGCTATATGCATGCAACACGTCACTTTTATCGTTATTATCCTATTTTAGCTTATCTTTTTGGCGCCTCTCCAAGCTGTTCAACACAAGCCTGTCCCCATGATACTTATCCTGATTTTTTAACATTACAAAATGATCATACGCTAATTGGACCTTATGCAACGACACTTCGCATGAGTGACCTGGGCTATCAAAGTCCTAATCAAAATGGGATTCCCATCGATTTAACTAATGTTGATCGTTATGCAAGTAGTTTAAAACAAGCAACGGAACAAATTTATCCACCCTATCAATCGATCCCTATTAAAGATGCTCAAGGAAATTATCAACAACTGAATTGTCACTGGTTACAAATAGAAAATGAATATTATAGTCCTATTCGCCCCAAACAACCAACCACTTCCGGACAACGCCCAGTAGACGCATTAAAACATCATGGCATTGCTTACTTAGAAATCCGTGCATTAGACTTAAATCCTTTTGAACCCCTGGGTATCTCTAAAACACAAATTGATTTTGTGAATTTATTCACTTTATGGTGTCTCTTACAACCAGATTGTCAACATGAATCTGCTACTGTTTATCGTCATAACTTCCAACATATTGCCACTTATGGACGCCATCCTGAAGCTGCTATTACATTAAACCAATGCATTGAACCCTTTCATCCATGGTTGCAACAGGTTTTACAGTCAATGCAACCATTAGCCCAATGGCTGGATCAGCCTTTAAAAACACCTGTTTATCAAAAAGCCCTAAACCAGCAAATTCATAAAGCATTTGGCAGCCAACCGACACCTTCTGAACAAGTGTTAAAAGCACTGCAATCTCAAAGCCATGATGAATTTGGACAACATTGGGCACAAAAACATCAACATTTTTTTGCAACGACAACGATTCCTTCAAAACAATGGCATGAATTCAAGACAATGGTTGCCCAATCACACCAAGATAAAAAAGCACTTCAAGCTATTAAGGAAGTATCTTTTGAGACCTTTTTAGCTAACTATTTTAATCCAACCCAAAAGGCTGACTGATCATGGCAAAACAATTTTTATTCATTATGGACCCCATTGAACAAAGCAATCCTTATAAAGACACAACGATTGCTTTAATAGAAACAGCATTAATGCAACAAACATCTGTATTTATTTGTAATGCTTGTGATTGCTTTGTTCAAGAGACGACTCCTTTAGCGCATGTGACGCAAGTCATGGGCTGTCACACCCAAACCCCCGACTTTTATCAACTTGGCTTAACGACCACTCTCCAGTTTAAGGACTTTGATACAGTCTTTTTACGCAAAGATCCCCCCTTTGATATTGACTATCTTAATTTAACTTATTTATTATCATTAGCAGCGAATCAAGGAGCTTGCGTAGTTAATCACCCTACTGCTGTACGGAATTATAATGAAAAAATGGCCAGTCTATATTTTCCTGAACATATTGCACCGCATTTGGTCACATCTGATTTTTCTCTAATTCAATCATTCTTAGCACAACAGCAAGATATTGTTATCAAACCACTTGATGGGATGGGCGGACAAGGTATTTTTCGTTTTCAATACGGCGATGGTAATTTAGCATCAGCGGTTGAACTGTTAACCCATCAAGGACGATCTTTGATCATGGCACAAAAAGCGCTACCTGTTGCAGAATCAGGGGATAAACGCATTTTTATCATTCATGGGCAGGTACAACCTTATGCGTTAGCGCGTTATCCTGCAAAAGGTCAAACACGCGCTAATTTAGCGGCCAATGGATCAGGTCAAGTGATCAAATTAACGGATGATGAGATCCATCAAGCTCAAACAATTGCTCCTGTCCTCCATCGACAAGGACTTGATTTGGTGGGTCTAGATATGATTGATGGATATATAACAGAAATTAATGTAACTAGCCCAACTTGTTTTCAAGAAATCAAACAAGCTACTGGATATGACATGGCACAATTGTTTT
>CAZAJS010000080.1:0-5212 GCA_964485635.1 uncultured Francisellaceae bacterium | reverse complement strand
TTTTTCTTAAACTAGGCCTGTTTTTAATTCCATAAAGCTTTTATACTTGAATTATCAAACAATAAAATTTGCCACAGGCTATCTAATACCATGTTTCAAACGATCCGGTCAGTCTTTTCCATTCCGACAAAAAACCGGTATGCCCTTTTAAATGCAACCAAAACGATTATTGCATGCGCCATTGGCCTTGGGGTTGGTTCTGTTCTAGATACTTTTTTAGAGATGCCACCGGCGATTTATAGCTGGATTGTGATTACCATCTTGATTGTCATGCCCAACCAACCTAATTTAGGGGGGATTGTTAATAAAGCCATTTATCGGATGGTTGGCACGGTCATTGGTGCCATTAGCGGCATTGCAATCCTTTTTTTGTTTCCCGACTGGTATCAATTACATTTTTTATTTGGGGCAATAATTATTGCCGCTAGTGTCTATATTGCCAATACAACGCACTATAATGATGCTGGAGCCTTAACTGCTTTGACCCTTTATATGGTGTTATTAGGCTATTCAGCCAGTATTGTTTTTGGTATTTATCGAATGGTTGAAGTCTTGCTTGGGATTTTAATCGCACTGATGGTTAACCGCTATATCTTTCCCATTAAAGCCACAACACGGTTACGTTCACAATTTCAAGAGTCCATGCATGAAATCAATGCCATTCATCGTTATTTAATGCGTGTTAATTTAAAACCAGATACCCGTCAACGATTAGAGGATGATCAAGAAAAGTTATTTCAAATGCTGATTGATCAAATGAACCTTTTAAAAGAAATGCGCTATGAAAAAAGACCGCGAACAGCCCAAATCTATCATAACATTGTTGTTTCTCAACGCCGCTTATATCGCTACCTACGTGTCAGTTATGATTTTGTTCATGTTTATTTAACAACGGCTAATGATTTTGCCACTAATCGTGCTTTTGTTAACTTGCATAAAGATTTATCAACGATTTTCCAATCATTAGCCGACGGGTTTGAAAAAACAGATCAACTCGATTTTTCTTACTATTCGGCGTGTGAACAAAAAATTTATGAATTCGGCAGTCGCTCTGATAGTCATGAAAGCAAAACATTATACTTTTTATTAAAACGTATTATTGATGCGGCTAAACGAATCCGCGTACTCCAAAGAGCCATGCACCAAAAGGTTTAAATCATCAAAACCCTGCTTTTAAGCTCGCCTCAATAAACACATTTAAGCCACCATCAAGCACATTTTGTGGACTATTGACCTCCACATTCGTACGCAAGTCTTTAATTCGTGATTGATCGAGCACATAAGAACGAATTTGACTGCCCCAGCCAATATCCGATTTTGCATCACTTTCAGCTTGGCGTTCAGCTTGTTGGGCTTGCGCCTCACGCTCATAAAGTTTTGATTGTAGCTGTTTCATAGCTTGAGCTTTGTTTTTATGCTGGGATCGGTCATTTTGTGATTGGACCACAATGCCTGTTGGCTCATGGGTAATACGTACCGCTGAATCGGTTTTATTCACATGCTGGCCACCGGCTCCGGCAGCACGAAATGTATCAATTCGCAAATCTGATGGATCAATCCTGATTTCAATCGTATCACTAACTTCAGGGCTAATATACACTGAGGCAAACGATGTATGACGACGGTTACCTGAATCAAAGGGTGATTTACGCACCAATCGATGAACCCCAGTCTCTGTCCTAAGCCATCCATAGGCATATTCACCGCTGCATTGCAACATACAGCTTTTAATACCGGCCACATCACCATCCATCACGTCTAATACTTGACAATCAAAGCCTTGTTGCTCTGCCCAACGTAAATACATGCGCATGAGTATCGCAGCCCAGTCTTGTGCTTCCGTTCCACCCGAGCCTGCTTGAATTTCAATAAACGCGTTATTTGCATCCATTTTGCCAGAAAACATGCGTTGAAACTCGAGGCGTTCAACCTGTTTAACAAGTTGACTAATATCTTGCGCTAATTCATCGACCAAGGCCTGATCATGATCTTCTTCAATCAAATCAAGCAAGGCCCACTGATCATCAATACCATCATCAATGGACTCCACCATTTCAATCCGGTTAGTTAGCTCTGATTTTTCTTGATTAATGGCTTGCGCTTGATCAGGGTTTGACCAAATGTCAGGATCAGCTAGCAATCGTTCAACTTCTTCAAGACGCTCTTTTTTGGCATCTAGGTCAAAGATACCTCCGGATCTGATCAAGTCGCTGTTGTAAATCATTCAGCTGATTTTTATATTGATTTAATTCCATATTATCCATGATTCCTTAATCCTTATTCATGCTGTTACACATTCGACGATCGCATCATAATCTTGAATCGTCACTTGGCGGTTATCAAGGTGCAAAATGCCTTGTTTTTGCATGCCATGCAATGTTCGACTCACTGTTTCAAGCGCTAAGTCTAAAAAATTCGCAATTTCATGTCGTGACATTGGTAAACGAAACGCTTTCCCAGAAAATCCCCGTCGTTGATAGCTTTGTGATACCTTATATAAAAACGCACTTAATCGTTGCTGCGTATCTTTATGATGCGTCAAGCTTGCCATAAAAATTTGCACTTGCGATGAAACCATTTCGATAATTAACTGCATTAATTCAGGGTGAAGGCGTTGCTGTTTCACAAACTGCTGATAATTAAAAATACACACCTGTGTTTCTTCTACAGCCACAGCATTCGCTTGATATGCCGCACTAACAATACCATCTGCCCCAAATACATCTCCAGGTAAAAAAAAGGCACTGATATTGCCTTCTTTCGATGTGTACTTAATACAACCACTTTGAACGGCATACAGCCATTGCATTGGATCATTTTGATTGAACAATACTTGCCCTTTTTCAATATCAATACGCCGTAAATAGGGGGTGATTTTCGTCAACGTGGCTTGATCTAACGGCTTTGAAAAACACAATTGCTGTAAGTGGCATTCAGTGCAATGGTGCGCATTTTTTTCTGGTCTCATGAGTCTTTCTCTTTGTGGCAAGATTCGCTATAATAAGGTTTAAATTTCATTATAATGGATTTTACCTAACAAAATGTCAATGCATGCGGCAATTTCAGCTCTTAGAAACAATCAGATTGTTGCCTTACCAACGGAAGGCCTTTATGGGCTGAGTGGACGTGTTACTCCAGATGTGGCCAATGACTTATCCCGCTTAAAAAACCGCCCCGATGATAAAGGATTTATTATTGTGTCAGCCAACCCTGATGATTTTTTACCATGGATTGACACAACCCAGCTGACTTGCCAACAGTATCAAACGCTGATAAGCCCTTGTGATAAACCAACAACTTGGCTGGTTCCTGCCAAACCCAATTTATCTTGGTTAACAGGCCCATTTTCAACAATTGCGATTCGACTAACAAGTCACCCTGTTTTAAAAACCATTACCCATACTTTAGGTGAGCCTATTATCTCAACCAGTGCGAATATCACTAACCAACCACCTGCCACAAGCCCGGCAATGATTCAACAATTATTTGGCAACCAAATTGCCTGTATTATTGATCATGGTCCGGTAAAACAAGCCTCACCCTCTTGCATTATTGACTTACAAAGCGGTAAAATAATCCGACAATAACTAACTGATTTTAAAAACTTAATTTAGGAGCCTTTTGGCCATGAGCAAACGCTTTGAAAATCTGAAAATTGACCACCTTTGGAATGATGACCATGACCAACTGACAAATGAACAATATCATAAAATGGTCATTGAACAGTATAAAGTTTATGTTGAGATGGCCGATCGCGCTAGCTTTCGGCGTATTTCCATTAACTTATTTTTCTTAGTGACCAATATTTTTATCATTGGGGTGCTGGCCATTGGTTTGAGTCGCAACCAACACCAATTATCTGCTACCATGCTTTTTATCCCCTATCTTGGCGTGTTAGCCATTTGTTATGCGTGGTGGCGTGTTGTACGCTTTTACCGCCATACAGTACAAATCAAAGACCAGGTCATCGGAGCAATTGAAAAACGCTTACCTTCCAGCCCCTTATGGCAAGCAGAACGAACTGCTGCTGAAGAGAAGGGGTCTTTCACCCCATTAAAACGCCTTGAAACCAATATGCCATTTGTTTTCATGGCTTTATATACAGGCATTTATATCTATTTAATCGCTTTGATGTGGTAATTTAAGGATCGACCACTTGACTATCCCCTTCAGCCCCTAACCAATCCCGCCGATCAGATGCGCGACGCTTGGAAAGTAACAAGTCCAGTATGGCCCAGTCATTGGCTAAATCTTGACAATTTAACTGCACCAAATGGCGACTGCCTGGGGCCATGGTTGATTCTCGCAACTGCATTGGATCCATTTCTCCTAGCCCCTTAAAGCGAATATAATGGGCTTTGACACCTTTTGCGTGGGCTTGTGCTAAACAACGGTCTTTTTCAGCTTCATCCACTGCATAAATCACCGTCTTTCCATAATCAATCCGATATCACGGTGGCAAAGCTACATAAATATGACCAGCTTCGACTAAGGGGCGAAAATGCTGCATAAATAAGGCACAAAGCAAGGTGGCAATATGCAACCCATCTGAATCAGCATCGGCTAAAATGCAAATTTTACCATAACGTAAATGCTCGATCTCATCAGATCCAGGCACAACGCCAATTGCTGCGGCAATATCATAAATTGCTTGAGAGTTAAGGGCGGATGCGGCATCAATTTCCCATGTATTTAAAATCTTACCCCGCAAAGGCATCACTGCTTGAAAGGTCCGATCACGGGCTTGCTTAGCCGACCCACCAGCCGAATCCCCTTCGACTAAAAACAACTCTGTTTGCTCAATATTTTGACTTGAACAATCACTCAACTTGCCCGGTAATTTCGGACCACTGGTTGGCATTTTTCGGGGGGTCGTTTTTTGTTGTTGCTGCCTTTTTTGTGCTTGGGTAACACACCATTGCACGAGTTGTTTGCCTATTTGCGTTTGGCTGGTCATCCATAATGTCAAACGATCATAAACTTGTTTCGTCACCCATCGCATATGTTCACGAGAGGATAACCGTTCCTTGGTTTGCCCAGAAAATTGGGGAGATGGCATTTTAATGGAAAAAATATAGACAAAGCCACTTGTCACATCATCTAGTGTGAGCTCTACTCCTTTAGGCAACCCATCATGCCATTGGGCAAATGCTTTAATAGCCTCAAGTACGCCCTGTTTAAATGCCCGTACATGTGTGCCACCTAAAGGAGT
>CAZAJS010000079.1:0-5413 GCA_964485635.1 uncultured Francisellaceae bacterium | reverse complement strand
ATCAATGCTTTTGTTGCTGTTTCAGAAGCTCCCGCATCCGCCGTAGCTTGTGCTGCAATACCCGTACTAGCCGCCAGCCCCCCAGAAATCGAGGCAGCTAAAGGCAACGTCGCCCCACCACTGAATGCCGCGCCAACTAAAGAACCCACTAAGCCTATCCCATTTAAGGTATAATTCACCACCTGTGCGGCTGAATGCCCCGTCGGATCAACATGATTAATCGGATCGGCATTGGCAAAATTATAACGATTCCATAACGGATAACTATCTTGACTGATAAACCGTTGCGTAACCGGATCATACGAACGGGCTTTTAAGTCAACTAAACCGGTAGCCGGGTCTTGATATTGGCCATTAAACGTAAAATGCTGGCCAACCGATGTTTTCAAATCACCACTAACGGCTTGACCATAAGCTTGATAGGATTGACTGCCATGCAAATCTAAGCCCTGGGTGTGAGCATTTTTGGTCAAAGTCGCAATGGTATTGCCCACATCATTCGCTGAGATAAACCATAAGGATGGCTGATGCGTCTGTGCATTAAATGAGGCCACGCGCTGCCCATTGTTAAATACAAAACCAAGTTGCTCGTCACCTTGGTCCACCTGATTGATTTGATCATCCTGATTATAATAAAAACGCTGCGATTGCTCGCCTTGATAACGATTTGACCGTAATCCACTTGGCGCATAGTTATAAGTCACAGATTGACCATCAGCTAAGTCAACTTGAGCTAATTGCCCAAACAGGTTAAACGTATAGTGATTGCCTTGCCCATCCGTAACTAAATTGCCATTAGCATCATAGCTTTGATCATGCACTTGCCCATGCTCGGTATAATGAATTAGTTGATCGGCTTGGTTATAGTCATAAGTCGTGATCTGATTGCCTAGCTGCTTGGTGAGAATATTTTGATTCCCATCATACACATAGTGGGTGTGTAACAAGGGCTGTTGTTGCAAACTGTCTTTTTGCACATCTACTAACTGACCTAACCCATCATAAGTATAAGCTTCACGATAATTTAAATTCGTATCAGTTGCATCTAGATCACTGACCACTTTGATCGAGCCTAAATGCCCGGCGGTGTCATAGTGTTTGGCCACCGAGACTAAGCGTTGCCCCGTCATATCGGTGCGTGTGACACGCGCTTGACGCCCAAAGGCATCCGGTTGTTGGCTTAGTTTGTATTGACCTAAGACCGACGCCTGCATTAATTGCCCATACTGGCCATTGGCATCCGGCTGTTGTTTCGTGGCATAAGTATACTCAATCTTGCCGAGCGTGCTGATTTGCTGGACGAGTTGACCAAGGGCATTATAATGATACGCCGTTTGGTTGCCCGCGGCATCTGTTTGGCTGATCATGCGGCCTTTGGCATCATAGACCATCTTTTGGGAGTCACCTGCCGGATCAATGGTTTCAATAACATGACCGGCTAAATCATAGACAATTTCATTGGCATCATCCCCTTGAGTGACTTTGATTAAATGCCCAGAAGGATCATACTGATAAGCCAAGGTTTGTGATGGTTGGTCTAAGGGCGTATAAATTGATTTAGCCAGTTGCCCTAAACTGTCATAATGATTCAACACCTGTGTTCCATTCGGATAAATCACCGTGGCAGTATTGTGTTGAGCATCTTGTTGATACTGTGTTTGTTGGCCAAGCTGATTGGTCTGTGTGATCAAATGACCAGCCTGATCATAGGTATTGTGACTGCGTGTGACCGATAAAGGAGGTTGATCGCCATAGCGGACTTGTTTTACGGCACTGATTTCATGGCCGAGTAAATCTAAAACACGGTGCTCGGTTATTTGATCGTTTTGGGCTTTCGAGACAATCCCGATGGTTTGGCCATCTGCGTCATAATCGGTGGTTTGATCACTGATTAATGTAGCCTTACCATCAGCTGTTTGATGATATAACTGCTGTTGAACGGGTTGACCCGCTGCATTCCGACGAATGATTTGGCGAAACTGATCCTTGGCACTGGTTGGATTATTCGCATTGGCATAGGTGATGGTTTCAACCGGTTGGTAATCGGCATCATAAATAACCTTACCTACTAAAATGCCATTGACCCAGCGTTGATAACTGCGTTGGGCGAAGTCATATTGATAGGTAGTTTGATTGCCAAAGCGATCTTGATGGGCAATCGGCAGGCCTCGGGTATTATAGGTTGTGGTGGTTTGATTGCCATCTTGATCAATCTTGGCAATGGTTTGACCGAATTGATCATACTGGGTTTGTGATTGTAAGATCAGCTTTTTAGGATGCTTCGGATCGGTGGTGGCAGAGCGTTGTATCACATCTGAGGCGGCATTAAAGGTCGTTTGCTGAACAAAGCCCATCGGATCGGTTTCAATCAAACGGTTATGCCCATCGGTGGCATATAGTTGATAGTTAGATGTCAGGGTATTGCCTTGACTATTCGTCACCGTGATTAAACGACCATCAGCATCATAAGCATACTGGGTCTGATCTCCAGCCGGTGTGATGCGGGTTAACAGATTGCCCGTGTATAAATCATATATTTGCTGGCTGCGATTGCCGATGGCATCGGTTTGCGTCAAGGTCATTTTGCCTGTTGCCGCATCCGCGTTATAGGTGGTTTGTTCGGACGTGGCGTCAATCCCAGGATGGTCTTTCTCAGCTAACCAGCTTAAACGTTGTTCAGTGACATTGCCGGCCGCATCATAGCTGTAATCCGTTTGTTTCCACGGGGTTAAGGTATCTGACTGATCGGACGTGTTTAATTGACTGGTTTGCAGGGTTTTGCCATCATCACTTAAAATATTGTGTGTTTGAATGGTGGTTGGATGATCTGGATGCAATGGCGTGAATTGTTGTTCTAAGGCTTCAGTCAGGAGCCCATAGCGCGGATCATAGGTGGCCTTTTGGGATTGGAATAAATAAGGCTGATGCGCTGCATTATAACGATAATCAGCAATATCAATCGTATTGCCATACAAATCATAACTTAAGTCGCGTTGTTTTTGTTGGTAATAACGTTGATCTTGACTGGAATAAATCCATTCTTGAGTGGAGACCGGTTGGTTATAACTATCACTGCGATCATGTTTATTGGCAATGAGTTTGTATTGGTAGGTTTGTTTAAAAATCGGTAGGGTATCATCCCCATTTAAATAAATATCGGATTCAATTGGGGCGGCCATGGTGTTATAAATGGTATCTTGCATGCGCATTTGCGGCGTATCCGTCCGATAGTCAATATCGGTCTTTAATACATCATAATGATAATCATTATTGTTGCTTTCCATTAAACTGTCTTTGTGATTTGACAACACATAATTCGGATAACCGGTATAATTATGTCCATTGGTCTTTGTCCCATAACGATAGGTGGACGTGCCAAGTAAACGATTGTCTTGGCTTAGATCATAACGTTGAATCTTGGAAACAACGGGTAAATGAGCCATGCGGCCTTGTTGGTTTTTATAGCGCAGTTGGTCATAGCTGATTTGGGTGACTAAGCCATTCGGGGCCTCAATACGGCTGAGGCTTTTTGATGCATTTTGGTAAGCAAAGTCAGTGGCATAGCCTAATTCATCAATATAGCGGTTAATGCCATATTGGGTGAAGTTAATTTGTTTTTGATGCGCTAGACCTTGACCATCGGTGAAGTGAATGAAAATGCGGTTATCCCCATAGGTCAATCGATAGTGTTGGCCAAGGTTGTTATTAATGGTGCTTAAACGGTTATGGGCTAACCCAGCAGCATCATCAAGATAATGAAATTCAATATAATTGTTAAAGCGATCGACTTGATATAAGACTTTACCCGTTGGATCAAAGTAATAGGTCATGCCATCTTTTAAAATCAGACGATAACCATAATAGCGTTGATCAGATAAGGCTTTTGGCAAGGGTTGGGCTTGATCATAATGGGTAAAAGACACCCCGTGGTTGTTCATATAGCGCAATCCGGAATGGTAGTTATGAATATCTTCCCAGTCTGGATCAATTAAGTAGGTCTGACCATTGTAGGCAACACTTTGTTTGTCAGCTGATATATGCGGCAGGCTTAAGCCCCATCCTGTTGGTAAACCAAGGCTGGCTTGGGTTCCGGCGGTATAGTTGACTGAAAGATCAAAGTCCAGACCGGTTTGAAAGCTCAATAGATTAATGGCGACATTTAAAGCGCCCGTGGCGCCATTGACAGAGACATCAGCTTGATTGACATGGGCATTAGCTGCTTGTGAGCCTTGGTAGTCGCCGGCGGTTTGGGTAACCGGCTGGCTGACTCCTTTTGCAGGGACTTTGGCCGGTGGGGTTTGGTGAGCTTCAGCGTTGATGGCAATGGGTTGAATCAGCAAGGCCACTAGCGTGGTATAAACGATTTTTGGTTGTAATTTCACGGTTAACTCCTTGTGGGTGGCTTAAGTCAGGCCTAAGCCCCCGGGTGATCAAAGGGTTTATTAAGATCGCGGTGATTGATTCATTAATAAGGTTGGCTTAAGACAGTGTTTGAATGGGGGGCTTTACACCCTTTATCTGGTTGTGAGCTGGCACAGTCTTGTTGTTGCTGCTCTGGGCCCATAAAGCTGTAGTTACTCCCCCCAGGAACGGTATTAACACGCGGGGCGGCTGTGGCACTATAGTATGGTAGCTCACTGGTTGGTGACCAAATCACCCAGACGTCGCTGCCAGGGTTTGATCCATTGACACACCAGCCACTTTCACATTCAACACGATTGCCTTGGGATGGGCTTTTGTAATCAGACAGTTGTAGGACATTTAAAGGATATTTTGATTCGTGGTTGTTGTTTTTAAACACCGACATGTTATGGGTGCCATCATCATTTCCATAACCAAAGGATAGGCTTTTATGGGCGTGTTTATCTGAGATGTTAAATCCATAGAATGATTGGTGGGTCATACAGCCAAAGGTGCTGTCAATTTCATAATGCCAGGTTTTGCTCGTACAATAAGTGCCACTTTCTTTACCAACATGAATGGTGGCTAAAAGGTGGCCTTGTGATAAAGGAATCTCGGTTTTACGTTTCCCAGAGTTATCGCCTTTGGCATAAACACATGAGTTTGAGGTGCTGCGGACTTGGTAGTCTGCTTCACTGTTGCTTTGGACGGCTTTGTAAACACAAAAGCCAATATTGCCTTCTGAGCCGGCGAAACTTGAAATAGGGGCAATGGCGAATAAACTAATAGAAACGATGGTTTTAAGTTGCATAAGATGATTCCTTGTTGTCAATAAAATAAAATGGGGGGGATTAAGTATCAAGTAATGGGTGATGGCTCCTTAGGGGCTACAGTTATGCGGATCATGCATTACATTAATAGCAATTAATAAAACTAATTACAAGTGAATTAATTAAAAATTCATAAAAAACTGTAAATATTGATCAAAATAAGGGTTTATTACAATAATATC
>CAZAJS010000078.1:0-5541 GCA_964485635.1 uncultured Francisellaceae bacterium | reverse complement strand
AAAATCACAACGAAAATTATTTTTTAATTTACGTCGTAATAAAAAAAGATTAGGGTGGTTTTCAGATCAAGAAATACAATCGGTTGCTGATACATTAGGTGTTAAACCAGAACATGTCAAAGAGATGGAAAAACGTATGAATGCTTTTGATTCAGCATTTGATGCCCCTGTTGAAGCCGATGAAGACACACAATCTGCAGCTTTATCCCCTTCTTTATATTTAGAGGATCAAACAGCATCTCCGGAAGAAAGTTATATTCAACATCAAGTTGAAACGCAAGCTTATGATAAGCTAAAACAGGCTATTGATGCATTAGAGCCACGAAGCCGCGATATTATTTTATCGCGTTGGTTTGCTGACAAAAAAGAAACATTGCATGCGTTAGCTAAACGGCATGAAATTTCAGCCGAGCGAGTCAGGCAAATTGAAGATCAAGCAATGAAGCAATTAAAAAAACAAGTCGGTAGCTTTTTTATCGGATAAAATCATTAATCCATATGCCAACCATGTGAAACAATTAATGATTGTCCTGTAAAGGCATTATGATCGGCATTTGCAAAAAATAAAACTGCTTGTGCAACTTGTTGTGATGTCGTAAATTCGCCATCAGCCGTATTTTTTAACATGACATTTTGAATGACTTGTTCTTCACTAAGATTCAAGGCTTTAGCTTGTTCTGGAATTTGTTTATCAACTAATGGAGTACGGACAAAACCTGGGGCAACAAGGTTGGCACGAATTTGGTTGTTAGCGCCTTCTTTGGCAATAGAGCGAACCATTCCTAATGCCGCATGTTTTGCAGATACATAGGCACTTTTGTTGACAGAAGCTTCAAAGCTATGGACAGATCCGACAAAAACAATATTACCACCTTCAGGACTTTGTGACCTCATTTGAGTCATGGCATATTTGCTCATTAAAAACATGCCATTTAAATGAATATCAATGACTTTACGCCATTGGTCATATTCAAACTCAACAAGCGGTGAAATTACTTGAATTCCGGCATTATTGACTAATATATCTAAACGACCAAATGTTGCCACCGTTTCTTTGATACAAGTCTGAACCATGGTTTCATTCGTGACATCAACTTCAATGGCAATAGCGCAATCTTTGTGTTGTTGGTTAATAGCATCGGCTGTTGCTTTTGCATTAGGTAAATTAATATCAGCAATCACAATATTCATGCCTTGTTGAGCAAATGTCTCGGCAATGGTTTGACCAATTCCACTTCCAGCGCCAGTGATTAATGCGGTTTTCAATGACATGATAAACTCCTTTTAATTAATGCTTGTACTTAATGAATTTAAATTAAGTGTAGTGTAAATTTGAAAAAAATATAATGTGCTTTAGCATGATATGGTCATCGTTTTTTGATTTTTATTTGAATTTATCACACAATAGTTACCATGATCAGGTATTAATTAAATAGGAATTGATCAATGGCTTTGGTTTCACAACAGTCTTTGACACAACATTGGTTGTGCAATGCTTCTTTAGAAATTGTCCCGAATGTGGCTAACAAGTACGCTGAGTCACTGAATCAACAGGTTAAACCCAATCAATTTATTTACGTGACTTTTTTACCGACAGCAACAATTCAATCAATTTTAACAGCCGTTGATTGGATTCAAAAAGCTCAAGGCATTCCAGTTGTGCATATTCCAGCGCGCCATTTTATCGATTATGCTCATTTGAAAAATTTTGCCTGTGAGCTTATCAATGCCCATGTGCAACATATTTTACTGCTAGCAGGAGACCGTCGTGACCCATTAGGTGAGTTTGCCAGTAGTTTAGATTTATTAGATACCGGATTATTTAATCAAGCATTTAAATCAGTTGGTTTTGCAGCACATCCAGAAGGCCATCCAGCCGTCAATAGAAAAGTCTTGCAGCAATCAATGTTAAAAAAACAACAGTGGGCACAAGCCTACCAGATCAATGCTTATTTCATAACACAGTTTGTACTAGATGCAAAAAAAGTGATCGTATGGTTGAAAAAGACGCAACAACAAATCTCTTTACCCATTTATTTAGGATTGCCGGGCATTGTGACTACAAAACAGTTGTTGACTTTTTCGCGTCTTGCCGGTGTTTCATGGTGGCGATTAATGACTTTATTGGTCCGGAGTCCTTGGCGTTGGTTACGTTTGATGGGTTCTGGGTCACCTTTAAAGTCCATTCAAACATTAAGTAGCAGTCAAAAAAAAGGTCACATTCATATTCAAGGTTTACATTTTTATACATTTGGTGGGTTTAAAAAAACAACTGAATGGTTAAATCAGCAGGAATAACATTTTTTTTGCAAAAACGAAAAATGTAAACTAAACTGTAGTTAAGTAGCAACATAAGAACAATCAAGGAGTTTTTATGACACAAAATAAACAACATTATAGCTTACAAAAAGACGGCATGTATCAATTAAACCAAACCAAGAACCGTAATGTGCCAGTTAACTTACGTCAAAGTGGTCAATCTGGTGTTAAAATGTTAATGTCAACACGTGTTCGTAAATCACCTTATTGGCATCGTTCGGTTGAACATGGTTGTCATACTGTGACTGTTTATAACAATATGTATCATCCACGTGCTTATAGCCCGACAGAAAAAGGTGGGTTGATGGATGAATATGAAGCCTTAACAAAAGATGTTACATTGTGGAATGTGTCTGTTGAACGTCAAATTTGTATTAAAGGTCCTGACGCCTTAGCATTTACTAATCGCCTTGTCACGCGAGATTTAGAAAAAATTGCCCCAGTTAATCAAGCTCGTTATGTTATTTTATGTGATGAGAAAGGGGGAATCGTAAATGATCCTGTTTTATTACGTATTGCTGAAGATGAGATTTGGTTATCAATTTCTGATTCAGATGTCTTACTATGGGCAAAAGGGTTGAATTATAATTGGCAATATAATGTTGATATTTGTGAAATTGATGTGGCCCCAGTCCAAGTACAAGGTCCTAAATCACAACCATTGATGCAACAAATTTTTGGTGATGATATTTTATCAATGAAATATTATCGTTTATGGCAAACAACGCTTGATGGCATGGAAGTTGTGATTTCTAGAACTGGTTTTTCTGCTGAAGTGGGTTATGAAGTCTATTTAAAAAATGCCACTTATGACGCTGATAAATTATGGGATCGTATTACACAAACTGGAAAGGCCTTTAACTTAAAAGTTATTGCGCCTTGCCATTTACGTCGTATTGAAGCGGGTATTTTATCGTATCAGCAAGATATGGATATTGAAACGAATCCATTTGAGGTCGGTCTAGGTTGGCAAGTTGATCTAGAAAAACCAGATTATGTTGGTAAAGAAGCTTTAGCACAAATTAAACAAAATGGTGTACAACGAAAACTTGTTGGGTTGCGTATTGAAGCGCCGACACCTGTAACATGGTATAATCCTGATTTTTGGTTGGTTTATGATGAAAATCATCAAAAACAAATTGGTTATATTACCAGTGCGTTTTATTCACCTAAATTAGAGGAAAATATTGCTTTAGCTATGGTTCCGATTGAATATAGTGCTGTAGGGGGAAAATTAGTGGTTGAAGTTCCTGAAACTGGCGACTCAGGCGCTAAAGCAATTATCTCTCCTGTGCCATTTTTTGATCCAGAAAAGAAATTACCACTTGGAGAAAGCCCATCTCAAGCTTAAAGGGAGGTAGTGGCATGTCAAAAACAGATGAACAAATTGCTCAGCAGGCAAATTTATTGCCGATTGAAAAAATTGCAGAACGTTTAGGCGTGCCAGCCAGTGCTTTAGAAGCCTATGGTAAACGTGTTGCAAAAGTTAATCCATGGGAAGTGGCAGCATCAAAGAAAGATGTAAAACAGGGTAACTTAATTCTTGTCACTGCATTGAGTCCAACACCAGCAGGTGAAGGTAAAACGGTAACTTCAATTGGCTTAAATGATGCCCTTTGTGAATTAGGGTATCAAAGTGTTTTATGTTTACGTGAGCCAAGTTTAGGCCCATATTTTGGTATGAAAGGTGGGGCAACAGGAGGTGGTTATGCCCAAGTTGGCCCATCAGAACCGATCAACTTACATTTTACAGGTGATTTTCATGCTATTACCAGTGCGCATAATTTATTAGCAGCAATGATTGATAATCATTTATACTGGGGTAATGAACAACGCATTAATCCATTTAAAATTTACTGGAAGCGTGTTCAAGATATGAATGATCGCAGTTTGCGCCAAATCGTCACGGGTGTTAATCAAAACATTGTCAAAGAAAGTAGCTTTGAAATTACAGCTGCATCAGAAATTATGGCCATTGTTGCTTTATCAAAAGATTGGCAAGATTTAAAACAACGACTTGATCGGATTGTTGTTGCCCAACGGTATGATGGTAGTTATGTTTATGCACGCGATTTTGAAATCACCAATGCATTACTTAAATTATTAAAAGAAGCCATTAAACCCAACTTGATCCAGTCACTAGAGAATAATCCTGTACTGATGCATGCTGGACCATTTGCTAATATTGCTCATGGATGTAATTCCGTTATTGCAACAAAACTCGGGTTGCAACTGGGTGATTATGTTGTAACAGAAGCTGGATTTGGTGCTGATTTAGGCGCAGAAAAGTTTTTTGATATTAAGTCACGTCAAGCTGAATTACAACCCAAAGCCGTTACTTGTGTTGCTACCGTAAGGGCGCTTAAAATGCATGGAGGGGTGAGTAAAGCTGATTTAGAAAAGCCGAATGTTGCTGCTGTTGAAGCTGGGCTTGCTAACTTAGGGCGTCATATCGAAAATATACAACAATATCAATGCCCTGTTGTTGTGGCTATTAATCATATGACATCAGATCATCCAGATGAAATTGCTTGTATTCAAACATATTGTGAAGCTATGGGCGTGAAAGCTATCACAGCGCAACATTGGGCAAAAGGTGGTGTGGGTGCAACTGACTTAGCTAAGGCCTTAGTGCAAGCGATTGAGACAAATCAGCAGTCTTTTAAATTATTATATGATAATTCACTGCCATTAGTGGAAAAAATCACAACAATCGCACAAAAGATTTATCGAGCTGATGGGATTCATTTATCAAAAAAAGCCAAGCAACAATTAGAAACATTACAAAAAAATGGATTTGGTCATTTACCGATTTGTATGGCAAAAACACAATACAGTTTTAGTGCTGATCCAGCTCAGATTGGTGCGCCAACAGGGTATCATTTACCAATTCGAGATATTAAATTTTCTAATGGAGCTGGTTTTATTGTTGTTTTATGCGGTGATATAATGACAATGCCTGGATTATCGCGCCATCCAGCTGCATGTGACATGTAAGTAAAATCGGTTTTAAAACGTAATTGATTCTAAGTTTTCGTCTAATAATCCCATGATAATTTGTCTTATGAGTGTCGTAATTTCTGATTGTGTTGCTTGATTCGTCTTAATCTTTTGGTCAACTTGATGACACGCTGTAAAAAAGGTTACTAATTGTTGCTCAGTCAATGATGATGCTTTCTTTAAATAAGCCTCTTGTTTATTTTTCCAAATATAATATTGAGT
>CAZAJS010000077.1:0-5641 GCA_964485635.1 uncultured Francisellaceae bacterium | reverse complement strand
AGGTTTGTCAGACAGCCAATGAGCTACTTGTTGTTTTGCTGCTGCATAGTGTGTTTTACCAGATCCTAATTGTGGAATTTGTTCTACTTGAAAAAAATAAGTCGGTTTGCATAGACTATTTGAAAGGATTGACTGGACCGTTTCGCGCATTGTTTGCCGGGAAATTGGTGCGGTATACATTAAACTAATAACTTCACCTTTTTTTGCATCAGGCGTTGCAACAGCTAATAACTCTTGTGTTTCAAATTCACAACCTAGTCCTTGTGCAATTTGATCCTCTAGCCATGATAAACTAATCATTTCGCCCCCTACTTTAGCAAAACGTGCATAACGATCAATAATATAAATAAATCCTTGCTGATCAATATATCCTTTATCCCCTGTTTGATACCATGTATGGCCATCTTGATTAAACAAAACTTGATCCATTTTCTCAGAGGCATTCAGGTAGCCTTTCATTAAGTTAACGCCTGTAAAACATAGCATCCCAGATTTTCCACACGGCAAACTATCATTTGTTTTTGGATCAATCACACGACAACCAATACCCGGAAGAGATTTACCAACACT
Source organism: uncultured Francisellaceae bacterium (assembly GCA_964485635.1). Lineage (GTDB taxonomy): Bacteria > Pseudomonadota > Gammaproteobacteria > Francisellales > Francisellaceae > CAZAJS01. The sequence continues at coordinate 5,071 of CAZAJS010000077.1, read as the reverse complement.
ACCAATTTTATGACGTTTTTCCCACTGTGTATCAGGAAGATTAACACTAATAATGGGAGATAATTCTGTTGCACCATACCCTTCATAAATTATTTTATTAAATTTCTTTTCAAAAGCAGTTCGAACTTCTGGAATTAATCGTTCAGCACCAGCAATAATATGATTAATTGAAGCAAGACTCTCTGGCGACATTTGCTTACTTTTTGCATATAATCGTAAAAGGGTTGAAGTGGCACATAGTGTGGTTGGTTGATATTGTCGAGCTAATTTTGCTAATTGACCAACATCCGTTGGATCAGGATAACAGACCATTCGCATTCCCTCGATAATGGGCAGAATGACCGTAACAGTCAGTCCAAATGCATGAAATGGCGGTAAAATACTAAAAATTGTATCTGATTGTGATAATTGCAAACTATATAAACCCTGCTTTGCATTAGCAATAATGTTTTTATGACTTAATGCAATTGATTTTGGATGCCCTTCACTACCACTGCTAAATAAAATGACAGCTGTTTGATCGGTATTTATCGGTGTTTGATGTTGTTGTATTAATTTTTTTGCGCTTGTCAACTTAACGGTTGATAACATGGATAATTGTTGTGCTTTCCGAATTGACGCTTTAATATCCTCTAGAAAAATTAATTCAAATTTTTCTTTTAAAACTTCAGTAAAATCAAAACCCTTTTGTTTTAGTTTTTCTAAAAATCGTTTTGATGTGATCACTTGTTTAACGTTGACGTCGGCTAAAGCCTCTGCCATCAATGAAGGCGTTGCTGTATAATTTAACTCAACGACTGTTTTGCCAAGTAATAAACAACTATTCAATGCAATGACAGCTCCTGCCCCAGTTGGCAAACAAACACCAATATTTTGTTTTGTTAGCTTTTCTGACAAATGATTTTTAAACAATAATACTCCTGTTAACATTTGATGCGCATTTAATGTGGTGCCAACATGTCCATCAATAAGTTGAAATTGATTTTTCTTATGTTTTGCTCGCAAAATAGTTAAAGCACTGATGCATGAAAAACGTTTGGCATATTGATGCCATGCATTGATTTCTAAATCTTTCCAATAAGCATCCGATAAAGCATCTGCTTGAATTACTGTACCAACTTGAATTTGAAATGGATATGGTCGAATACAACTAGACCGTGTATCACCTAATACATAAATCGGATGAATTAATTGATCTTGAAATAGTTCATCAAATCCGATATCTGCCATAATAACTGCATTTTTGAGTGCAAATTTTGGATCATGAATAACATCAATACCAAGTAGCTGCCAACATTTTTTTGTAATACCAAATAAATTAGATTGATCTGATAAACATAATGCAATACGTTCTTGTATCCCATAATGTTGTTTGACTTTCCAAGCAAGCATTGGCGTTAAAGCGCTTGTAACAATGAAGTGGCGAGCTGTTAAATTTTCACATCCACTAACATAATACTGATAATCTCGATAAAAGTGCTGAACCCATAACATAGGTCTAACACGCAATAATACAATACTTGCAATGACAAAAAAGCTAACGATAATAGCAAACACTACAATCACCTTTTAAAGGGTTTCTTGTTTTATCAAAAAGAATAGCATTTTTCAGTGATTAGAACAAAATTTTCTAGATAGAAAATTTAAATAATTTAAAGTGCGAAATTGAGTGGGATTTTAAAAAGATTTGAATCATTTTGATGGCTGGGCTGGCAGGATTCGAACCTGCGCGTGACGGGATCAAAACCCGCTGCCTTACCGCTTGGCTACAGCCCAGTGTCGTTTCGGCTTATTGCCTTAACTGGTGCCAAGTTTATCGTTTTTACTAACCAACTGTCAACACTTTTATTAATTTTTTTTTGAATTTTTTGCAAATACTGCTGAGTATCACTTAATAAGAAAAAACAAGCACCTGTTCCTGTTAATCGCCACTGGTCACTAAAAGTTTGCAAATATGTCAAATAATCTTTCATAACTGGGTGTGTGTTTAGTACTGTTGGTAAAAATACATTCGTTAACCCAGTTAAATCTTTGACAGTTTCATTCGACCAGACGGGGCAATTTCGTTTTAATTGATCAGAGTTAAATAATGATTTTGTTTCAACATGAACCGGTGGTTTCACTACTAAAGCCCACTGCGATAAATAGGATTTATCAATGAATATTTCGCCCAAACCTTCTGCCCAAGCAGCTTTTTGATGAATAAAAATTGGCACATCAGCCCCTAACTGTTGACCAATTTCTTTTAACTGTTGCCATGATAAATAGCATTGATAAAGTTCATTTAAAGCAATTAAAGTCGTTGCGGCATTACTACTACCTCCCCCTAGCCCCGCACCCATGGGAATGTTTTTATCGACAAGAACTTGCAATGAATAAGACTGCTTCGCATAAGGCCATAGCGCTTTGGCTGCTCGGACAATTAAATTGTCATCGGCCATAGTTGTTATTTGTGTTGTACTCGTGACACTAATTTCCATATTTTGGCTTGGTTCCCAAGCAAATGTTAAAATATCTTTTAGATTAATAAATTGAAACCACGTTTGCAAGGCATGATAACCATCATCACGCTGCCCCGTTATATGCAAAAATAAATTTAATTTTGCATACGATGGGTACATTATACATCCCATTGTTTTATCACCGCTGTTAAGGTTAAATCATTTCGCTGTAATGTGATCCGTGTTGGTAAAGCCCATTGGTCTGCATAAACTTGATAGTCTTGATATTGAATCTGCCATCCTTTTTGCCTCAATGTTGCTAGTAAACCATATTGATTGAGCGTTATTGATTTGGCCACATCAGGTATCGCAAGGCCTCGTCCCCAGTAAATTAAGCCTTCAATTGGTAAATGCCATCCAACTTGTTGGTCCATTAACGCTTGCAAACTATCAGCTTGATGTTTGTTTCCATGATGATCAATCATTGTAACGTTGGTAGGCGTTCCTTTAAAAACAGTATCACCAATACCAAAAGCCCCGTATAATTCTAAATAAAAACTTTGACCATTTTGGTGCCAAATAAAACTCGCTGATTGGGCTTTTTCTTTCCAACGAACACCAATCGTCCCTTGCATTGTCCATTTTTGCAAGGCCATCAATTGTTGTTGCTGGTCTTGCCAAGCTGAATCCCTTTGTTTCTTTTGAACAATCTTAGGTGGATGTGTTGTTACATCATTTGATAGTAAAGCACACCCAGACAACCACATCATCAGCACACTAATGATCGTTAATTGGCATGTTCGAAACTTCATGCATCAGACTCCTTTTGATAAAGCCGTTTATTATCACAATAATTTTGTGCATTTTGCTGAATCATTGCTTTTTCTTTCTCTGTTAAAGCTCGTTGTTGCTTAATCGGAGAGCCAACATATAAATACCCTGTTTCTAATGTTTTGCCAGGCGGAACAACACTGCCGGCGGCAATCATTACTTGGCTTTCTACAACCGCTCCATCAAGCACAATTGCCCCCATACCCACTAAAACATCATCACCAATTGTGCAACCATGTAAAATTGCACCATGCCCAACAGTCACACCATTACCAATTGTTAATGGATAGCCATCATCTTGTGTAATAGCCGTTGTATGCAAAACACTATTATCTTGGATATTCGTTCGAGCTCCAATATTAATATGCAACAAATCACCACGAATGCTAGCATTTGGCCAGATTGATACATCACACCCTAAAGTCACTTTACCAATCACTACAGCACTTGGATCAATATAAACAGTTTGGTCAAACATCGGTTGTATCTTGTGAAAAGAACGCACTGTCATTTTAAAACTCCTTTAATTTCAATATTTTACCCCTCTTAATTTTCTATTGTAACTAATGATTAAGAGAAATACCTAAATGGTGGCAAAGCAATCCTATTTATTTTTTAAAATTTATTTTATAATGAGTTTACTTAATTATTAGTTTAAAAGACAAAAATGATGGCGACAACAAACAACCCTATTTTAGAATGTGTAACAACTGCAATCGACGATATGAAAGGCAATGATGTTAAAGTACTAGCAGTGGATCATTTAACCCCAATGACCCAGTATATGGTTATTTGTACTGCAAGTTCTTCAACTCATGGGAATGCTATTTTACAAAACATTGAATCACAAGCAAAACAGCGTGGTTTAGAAGTTTTAGGTTCTGAAAAAGACGCCAAACGTCAATGGTTATTAATCGATTTAGGTGATGTGATCACCCATGTTATGACTCAAGAAACTCGTGATTATTATGATTTAGAAAAATTATGGGATTTGCGCCCAGAACAAAAATAACTCTGTTAGGATCACTTTTTTGAGTTTTTATAATGCATCGATAACGTCTAAGGCACCATATGTTAAGATGATTCGCGCCCCGGATCGCTTAATTGCGGTCAGAGATTCAATAAGCATCGGAATTTTTTCAATCCAGCCACGTTCAGCTGCCGCTGTGATCATTGCATACTCCCCGCTGACATGATAAGCCGCTAACGGCAAACTACTTTGATCTGATAACCGAGTAATAATATCTAGATAATTCATAGCCGGTTTGATCATTAAAATATCCGCTCCTTCTTGTTGATCAAGTTGAGCTTCTAGCATGGCCTCTTTTTGATTTCGGTAATCCATTTGATAGGCTTTTCGATCACCTTTTAATTCTGTTTGTGAGGCATAACGAAAAGGCCCATAACTATTTGAGGCATATTTAATAGCATATGACATAATCATTGTTTGCTGCCAGCCTGCGTGATCAAGACCTTGACGAATTGCTTGGACCATTCCATCTGTCATACCACTTGGAGCCACCATATCTGCACCGGCTTTTGCATAAGAAATGGCCGTTTTTGCCAAAACATCTAATGTTGCGTATTCATCAATGTCTCCTGAATGATTTAATACACCACAATGGCCATGCGGCGTATAGCCACACAAACAAATATCCGCTGCTACTAATATTTCTGGGGCTTGCTGTTTAAATAAAGTAATGGCTTGCTGAACAATCCCATTGCTATCATAATTTTCTGATGCAAATTGATCCTTATGTGCCGGAACCCCGAATAGCATGACAGATCGAATGCCTTTA
>CAZAJS010000076.1:0-5848 GCA_964485635.1 uncultured Francisellaceae bacterium | reverse complement strand
TTAGCAGATGATATTCAACATGATCTTGATGCTCAAATGCAACAGTGGAAACATGAATATAAAGGTGTTGAAAATCTAAAAGTAGCGGTCATGGGTTGTGTGGTAAATGGACCAGGTGAAAGTAAACATGCAAATATTGGCATTAGTTTACCCGGAACAGGTGAGGCACCTGTTGCACCCGTTTTTGTTGATGGCAAAAAACAACATACCTTAAGAGGTGCAAATTTAGCAGAATCTTTTAAAGAAATTGTTGTTGCGTATGTTGAGCAAAATTATGAAAAGAAAAGTAAGGATGATACTATTTGAGACTGCCAATTACATCTGTTGATTTAGGCGTCCCGGGTATTGCTGCTGGCTATACACAGCGATATTGGGGCAATTTAGAGTTTGCATTGAATCGTACAATGATTGCCCATCAACAGATATTTATGTATAAACACGCACATTGTCATGTTGCTTGGCTTTATCAAACTCATTCAACAAATATTCGTCCCTTTAATCAAGCAAATCATGCTAAAGCTGATGGTGTTTATAGCAATCAAATACATCAGTTATGTTTAGTTAGAACGGCTGATTGTGTTCCTCTATTAATCACAGATACACAAGGTCAATATGTTATGGCGGTTCATGCTGGATGGCGTGGGATTTTACAAGGCATTATTCAGCATGCAATATCACTCTTTCCATCAAATCATTCAGTAGTTATTTGGGTCGGTCCACATATTTGTCAATCGCACTTTGCCATTCATCACCCAATCGCTAATGAATTTATGCAAAAGGATCTGCGTTATCAGGCGGCATTACAGCCGTTTAATGAAAGTCAATATGGTTTAAGTTTGAAGCATGTGCTGGAAATTATTTTTAATGATTTTTCACAAATTGACCGTGTTTTATATCAGGGTGATTGCACTTATGCGAATTCAGACAAATGGTTTTCTTATCGACGTGATGGGAAAAAGGCCTGCTTTGCTAGTTTTATTTATAAATTTTAAAAATATAAAGGAGTCAAATTGTGAAAATGATTCAACGAGTTAACAAAGTTCAACAACTGATGCAAGCAAAACATTATGACTTGTATTTAGTTCCATCGAGTGATCCTCATGATAATGAGTATGTGCCAACATGTTGGCAACGTCGGCATTGGGTCAGTGGTTTTGATGGGTCTGCTGGAGAAGTGGTCATAACGCAACAGGTTAATTTTTTGTGGACAGATGGGCGTTATACAACGCAAGCAAAACAGCAACTTGATTCAACATGTTTTCAGGTAAAGCCACAAAGTGGTTTTACTTCAGAATTTGAAGGATGGTTTCAAGAAAATGGTCAGGGAAAAACACTGGCTATTGATCCGGCAACGATTAGTATTTACCGAGCACAAAACTTAATAAAAATTGCTAATGATATTGGTGCTAAGATCGTTTTTGATCCAATCAATTTAGTTGACCAAGTACGTCAAACGGTTGATCCTGATGCATTAGTAATGCCGCTTAGCTCTGTTATGATTCAAGCAACGCAATATACCGGAGCAAGTGTTGATCAAAAATTAAGTCAAGTACGATTTAAAATGCAACAAAATCAAGCTGATCAACTTGTTGTCACATTACTTGATGAAATTGCGTGGCTGTTAAATATTCGAGGACAAGATATTGACTTTAATCCATTAGTTATTAGCTATGTAATTGTCACGATGACAAATTGTTATCTATACATTGATCAGACAAAAGTTTCAAAAGAGGTCAAACAATATTTTCATGACAATAAAATTGAGTTGATGCCTTATGAAAGCTTTATTCAGACACTTGAACAACAGTCACATCAGGTATTATGGATTGATACAAACAAAGCGAATTATCGTATTTTTCAAGCATTGCAATCGAATATCACATGTATTGAAAAACCAACGCCTATTGGGTTATTTAAAGCAATTAAAAATGCAACGGAATTAGAAGGGATGCAGACAGTCCATTGTCAAGATGCGGTTGCCATGATGCGTTTTATGCATTGGTTAGAACATCATTGGCAGTCAGGGGTTAGCGAATTAGATGCTGTTGAACAACTCTATCAATTTCGATCACAACAAGCTGGTTTTCAATCAAATAGTTTTTCAATGATCAGTAGTTTTGGGGCAAATGGAGCCATTATTCATTACAGTCCAACCCCCGAAACAAATCAAATAATTACCGACAAAAATTTATATTTATTTGATTCAGGTGGTCAATATCTTCAAGGGACGACAGATGTCACACGTGTTATACATTTAGGTCAACCTACAGCAGAACAAAAAATGTATTATACATTAGTTTTAAAAGGACATTTAGCTTTAAGGCATACCCCATTTACAAAAGGCACATGTGGTGAGCATCTTGATGCATTAGCACGTCAGCCTTTGTGGCAGCAATGTATCAATTATGCACATGGAACCGGTCATGGGGTAGGTAGTTTTTTGTGCGTACATGAAGGACCTCAAAAAATTTCACCAGCCATATCTCATCAGCCTTTACAGCCAGGTATGATTGTCAGTAATGAACCAGGTATTTATTTTCCTGATCACTATGGCATCCGGATTGAAAATTTATGTCAAATTACGCAAATTGCAACAAATTCAGGGCCAACACAACAAGATTTTTATCAATTGCAAGATTTAACCTTAGTCCCTTATGCACTTGATTTGATTGATGTAACCTTATTAACACACAATGAAATTAATCAAATTAATATGTATCACGATCAAATTCGGAAGTATATTCTCCCAAAACTGCCATCAGAGTTAACGCAATGGGCTATGGAAAAAGTTCAACCTATTGGCTAATTTTTTATTGATTAAAGTTTTATGGCCGAGATTTTAATACCCATATGAGAATTATCGGTATTAATCATTTAGGATTTTGAATCAATAGTGGTATACTAACAATCAAACAAATGATCATATTTATCATCAAAAGTTAACGGTAAGGAAATTGATTATGTCAAAAATTCAACAAGTTATTGGGCGACAAATTTTAGATTCACGCGGCAACCCCACGGTTGAAGTCGATGTTGTATTAGAAAATGGTGCTTTTGGACGTGCTGCTGTTCCATCTGGCGCATCAACAGGAGCAAAAGAGGCCATTGAGTTGCGTGATGATCAAGCTTATTATGGTGGAAAAAGTGTGCAACAAGCCGTCAGCCATGTTAATCATGATATTCGCAAAGCATTAATTGGCCAAGATGCATTAGATCAACGCTTAATTGACCAGACAATGATTGAATTAGACGGTACACCCAATAAATCAAGATTAGGTGCAAATGCGATTTTAGGAGTTTCTTTAGCCGTTGCTCGTGCAGGGGCAACCTATTTACAAAAACCTTTTTATCGTTATTTGATGAACGCGCAAGAATATATTATGCCAGTTCCTATGATGAATGTATTAAATGGCGGTGCGCATGCAGATAATAATGTTGATATGCAAGAATTCATGATTATGCCCGTTGGTTTTGAAAATTTCCAAAGTGCTTTGCGGTGTGGTAGTGAAATTTTTCATACACTTAAAAAAGTACTTAAAACGGCTGGCTATACCGTTGCTGGTGTTGGCGATGAGGGTGGTTATGCGCCTGATTTGCCTAACAACGAAGTTGCATTACAAATGATTGTCAAAGCTATTGAAACAGCCGGTTACAAGCCTGGAAAACATGTTTTTATCGCACTTGATCCTGCAAGTAGTGAATACTACCGTGATGGTAAGTATTATTTAGAGGGTGGTAAACAAACACTGACTTCAGAGCAAATGGTTGATCTTTTTGAAAAATGGTTAGATGATTATCCAATCATCTCAATTGAAGATGGGATGGCAGAAGATGATTGGCAAGGCTGGCAACAGTTAACAAAACGCCTAGGAAAACGTGTACAATTAGTCGGTGATGATGTATTTGTGACCAATAGTCATATATTAAAACAAGGTATTGAGCAAGGTGTGGCCAATTCTATTTTAATTAAAGTCAATCAAATTGGCACATTGACTGAAACACTTGAAACTATGGCAATGGCTGCTGAAGCAGGTTACACATGTGTGATATCGCATCGTTCTGGTGAAACAGCTGATAGCTTAATTGCGGATTTAGCTGTTGCAACGGGAGCTGGTCAAATTAAAACAGGGTCTTTGTGTCGTTCAGATCGTATTGAAAAGTATAATCAATTGTTACGTATCGAAGAAGAGTTAGGCCATAATAGTCTGTATCCTGGCATCAAGACGTTTAATTTTAGTGAACCAAGTAAAGAAGAAGCGATAAAACAAACCACTGTTGATGAGACACAAATTTCAAATGCTCAAGCTGAAGTAATTATTGATGATCCAGTATCAATTACTAAGGATCATGATCAGCTTGATCAATCTAATAATACAACAGCCCACCCTTCTAAAAGTGGCGTTAAAAACAATTCAAATAACGCAAAAAAAACAAATACAAATAATAAATCAAATGGGTCTAAAAAACCTCAATCACAACAGCGCAAAAAAGCAGTTCAAACAGACAAAACAACTGAACAAAACCATAATAATGATCAAACATCACAAAATAATTAATGTTTGACCATGTTACAACGTTTTATTGTTTCAATTTGTCTGTTGATTTTATTATTCTATTTACAGTATGCACTTTGGTTTGGTTCAAATGGCTATTATAACAATCAGCATATTCGTGAAAAGATTGTAGCGCAACAACAAGCGATTGAGAAAAAAACAAATAGAAATCGATCATTATATGCTGAAATTGTGTCATTACGACATGATGATCGTGTTCTTGAAGCATTAGCCCGAGAGAATTTAGGAATGATAAAGTCTGATGAAACTTTTTATCAAGTCATTGATCAGACACATGATAAGGAATAGCTGTGAAAAAAATTGCAATTGTTCCTGCCTCTGGAATTGGTCAAAGGGTAGGTAAAAGCATCCCGAAACAATATATGCGTTTAGCCAACGGCCGCTTTTTGATTGAACAAACACTTGATCAACTTTGTGCTGAAGCATGGTTTGATCAGATTATTGTTGTTTTGCGCAGTGATGATCAATGGTGGTGGAAAACCACTTATGCCAATGATTCGTGCATTGTAACATGTCATGGTGGAAAAACACGATTTGAATCAGTTTATAACGGATTATTATTAGTTTGCAAGCTAGACGTTGATGCTCAAAATGACTGGGTTTTTGTTCATGATGCAGCTAGACCATTAGCGTCAATTGATTTATTTAAGAATTTATATGAAACGGTAATAGAGCAACAAGCAAAAGGAGTCATTGTTGCAATGCCAGCTCATGATACTGTCAAAAAAGTTGATCAAAAAACCCAACGGATTATCAAAACCATTTCCAGAGAAACAATTTGGTTGGCACAAACACCACAGTTATTTGAATATGGTTTATTGAAACAAGCAATGCAATATTGTCGAAAACATCAAATACCTGTAACAGATGAATCATCGGCAGTAGAGTCTTTTGGGTATCAACCAATGATCGTTGAAGGTCAATGGCATAATATTAAAGTCACTGTTGAAAAAGACTTGCAATTTGTGAATCAATATCTTTGTTATTCAGTGAATTCTAACAAGGAACATTGATGCAAGATAAAACCGTATATTGGCTTATCCCAGCAGTCGTTTTATTTTCCTTTGGAATTGATATCTATATTCCTTTTATGTATCACATCCAACATGCTTTTAAATTGTCAGATGTGCAAATTCAATTAACATTAAGTATTTATTTATTTGCCTTAGCCATTGGACAAATTTCAATTGGTTTAATATCCGATTACATAGGGCGTATTCGGACATTACGCATTGCGGCATTGGTATTTATAATCGCTTCAATTGCATGTATTT
>CAZAJS010000075.1:0-5858 GCA_964485635.1 uncultured Francisellaceae bacterium | reverse complement strand
AAAATCCACCAAACCAATAAAAAATACAAATATTTTGCCTTGGCCCCTTTTCATTTTGTTCTGGCTTGCTATAATGACACTTGTCGTCTTGGAGGGATGGCTGAGTGGTCGAAAGCGGCGGTCTTGAAAACCGTTGACCCTTCGCGGGGTCCGTGGGTTCGAATCCCACTCCCTCCGCCATTTTTTATTTTCTTATGATTTCCATTTTTCCATAATCCCTATCATTTACTTGATTAACGATGGCCTTAGCCAGTTGTCACCGGTTAAATCCTTTTGCGTCTTTTCCAAAATAGCGTTAAAATACTCCTATGATTATCATAAAAGGATGCAAATACGCATGGCAGGACATAGTAAATGGTCAAATATCAAACACAAAAAAGCCGCTGCAGATGCCAAACGTGGCAAAATCTTCACACGATTAGCGCGAGAAATTACCGTTGCTGCCCGGCTTGGGGGAGGGGATAAAGAAAGTAACCCACGGTTACGCTCCGCGATTGCAGCGGCCTTAAGTCAAAATATGACAAAAGAGGCAGTTGATCGTGCTGTAAAAAAAGGCACGGGAGATGATGCGAGTACCGCCGCCTTAGAAGAAATTCGTTACGAAGGCTATGGACCAGGTGGGGTCGCTTTTTTAGTCGATTGTATGACCGATAATAAAAACCGCACCGTGGCCGAAGTTCGCCATGCCTTTAGTAAAGCAGGTGGTAACTTAGGGACTTCTGGATCCGTGGCATTCATGTTTGAGAAAAAAGGCATTTTTACCATTGGTGCCGACCATGATGAAGACTCCGTTCTTGAAGCAGCCTTAGAGGCTGGCGCGGATGATTTAGAGACTGATGAAGAAGGCTATAAACGGGTCACATGCCCACCGGATGTCTTTTCAGATGTTTATGATGCACTTAAGGCCGCTGATTTTGAAATCCTATCGGCCCAAGTCAGTATGGAAGCGGAAACAAAAGCCAAGGTTGATGATGCCTTAGCCGAAAAAACATTCAAACTGATCGACCGGCTTGAAGATTTGGATGATACACAAAATGTGTACACCAATGCAGAATTTACCGATGCACAACTTGAAGCGTATGGCGAATGATTCGCATTCTTGGCATTGATCCAGGTTCACGGATCACAGGGTTTGGCGTGATCCAAATCAGGGGCAACAAAATTGAATATGTCACGAGTGGTTGTATTCGCATGCAAGAGAATACGGCTGCTGAACGCTTGATGCAAATTGTCTCAGGCATTAATACCATTGTTCAAGCTTATCAGCCCCATGAATCAGCGATTGAACAAGTCTTTATGTTCCAAAACCCAAAAGCCGCCTTGACCTTAGGGCAAGCCCGTGGCGTGGCACTTTATGCATTAGCCAATGCCCAGCTGCCGGTGAATGAATATTCAGCAAAACAAGTCAAACAGGCGGTTGTCGGAAATGGTAATGCCGCAAAAGTGCAAGTTCAGCATATGGTTCAATCCTTATTAGGATTAGCTGAATCACCCCAAGCCGATGCAGCAGATGCCCTAGCGATAGCTATTTGCCATTATCACACGCAACATGGTTTAATGGCGATTCGTGGGGCGAATAAAATTGTAAGAGGACGGTTACGCTCATGATTGGAAGAATCCGTGGTAGATTAATTGAAAAAACACCCCCGACCATTTTGGTTGAGTTAGCCAGTGGCATTGCTTATGATATTTTCGCACCGATGACCACTTTGTATCAACTTGGCCAACCTGGCGAAGAAATCATTGTCTATACCCATGGGGTGTATCGAGAAGATGACCAGCAGTTATATGGATTTATCAGTAAAAAAGACCGGTTGTTGTTTCAGAATTTAATCAAAGTTAATGGTATTGGCGCTAAAATGGCCTTAGCTGTGTTATCGACCTTGGATGTGGATGCCTTATGTCATTGTATTGAACAAAAAAATTATGAAGCATTATGTGCCGTGCCAGGGGTTGGAAAAAAAACCGCTGAGCGGTTAGTGCTGGATATGAAAGATCGTCTCAATGCCTTATCATTATTGCCAGGACAACAAGCCAGTCATCAGGATAGTGTGTCAAATGATATGCCTACGCCATCAGCGACCACCTCTGGAACAGCCCAACCTTATAATAAACGAACAGAAGCAGTTGAGGCGTTGGTCGCTTTAGGTTATAAACCGAAAGAAGCCGAGCGCCATGTGGCGAAAGTGGTTGATCAAAGTGACCAAGTTGAAACCATTATCAAACTTGCATTACAAAATACCGTGAAGCGTTAAAATGCATTAAACTAAATGGGCTGGCCCGACTGGGACAATGCCTGTCGGGTTGATGTTACGATGGCTGCCGTAATAATGTTGTTTAATCTCAGCCCAGTCAATCGTTTGCTCAATACCCGGGGTTTGATAAAGTCGGCTCATGAAATCCGATAAATGAGGATAATCACAAATACGGCGGATATTGCATTTAAAATGGCCATGATAAACCGCATCAAAACGAATCAATGTTGTAAATAAGCGCCAATCAGTCGCCGTAATACGGCCACCACACACATAAGGTTGAACTGCGAGTTTTTCCTCAAGTTGATCTAATGCTTCAAACAATGGGATAACCGCTTTTTCATAGGCTTGTTGTGTGGTAGCAAAACCTGCTTTATACACACCATTATTAATGCGGTCATAAATCCAAGCATTCATTGTTTCAATGGTTTGACTGAGCTCAGTGGGAAATAAATCCAAGGTGTTACCTGTTAAATGGTCAAATTGATGATTCAATTGGACCATCAGTTCGGCTGATTCATTATTCACAATCGTTTGGTTTTTCTTATCCCATAAAACTGGAACCGTTACCCGTCCGGTATAGTCAGCTTTTGCATGGGTATATAGTTGATAAAGAAAGTCATAACCATAGAGCGGGTCTGAATGATCAGTGTCAAATGACCAGCCATTTTCAAGCATTAAGGGCGTGACAAAGGACGTTGAGATCAGCTCTTGTAACCCTTTGAGTTGTCGCATAATTAAAATTCGGTGCGCCCAAGGGCAAGCCGCTGCGACATATAAGTGGTAACGGTTAGCTTCGACAGGAAAATCCGAGCTGCCAAGTTGACCTCTAAAAACGCTATCTTCACGGACAAAACGCCCGCCGTGTTTGTCAGTATCATACCATTGATCATGCCATTGACCATTAATCAGTTTGCCCATCGGTTAGCACTCCTTGTTCGGTTAGTGGGTTATCTGGGTGTTCAAAACTTATTTTACCCCATTGGCCTTTACGAATTTGCTGAATCATTTTTTCAGCCCCATGGGCTAATGTCGGGGCGCCTAGTGCTTGGCGAACCTGTTCAAGCATGGTCTCATCTGAGGCGTTGAAATCTAAGTTTGGGATATGACGTTTCAGTTTGTTCGGTTGATGCTGCTTGAACCAATCCAGCATAAAATAAGCCACTGGTAGATAATCTAATGCGGTATCACGGATGGTCCCAAGCACGCCTAAAATCATGCCACAGGCCTCATTTTTCGGGGAAGGGGTCATAATGCCAGGGGTATCCCATAAAAAAAATGCCTTCGTGATCTCAATGCGTTGTTGTTGTTTGGTTACAGCTGGTTCATTGCCAGTTTTTGCTGCTTTTCGAGCGGCTAATGCATTAATCAGCGATGATTTGCCAGTATTCGGTAGGCCAATGACTAATGCACGAATCGGTTTGATCATCGTGCCACGGTTGGGTAGTTTTTTTTGGGCTAATTGAATCAGTTTATTTTTAAATGTTTTCGGTTGGGTTGTATTAATGGCCATAGCTTGGCCCTGGTAGGCATGTAACCATGCTTGCGTTGTTGTCGGATCAGCCTGATCTGTGTGTGTGAAAACGGTAATCACTTGCTTGTGTTGTACCAAAGCATGGAGTGTATCATTTTCACTGACACTAGGAGCGCGGGCGTCACGGATCTCAATGATAAGATCTGTTTGGGGTAATTGTTTTTTTATTTCTTTAATGGCCTTGTGCATATGGCCTGGAAACCAATGAATCATCAAAAAGGGCACCCTTATGTCGTGTTATGCGTATCATGCCATAAGTGGCTGATAAATAAGACCCATCATTGGCAAAATATTTTCACAGCTTGAACCTAGTGTTTTTATTTAATCATGCATCAAGCTACGCTATAATAAGCATTAGCAACAACAGGCAGGGTAATAAACATTAATGACGTGGATGCGACAAGAAGCCTTATCGGCACCGGAAAAGGTAGCACAACAGCTTAAAAAAAATGCCGCAAACTATCAAATACTTGCTAAAGCGATTCGGCAACAGCCACCAAGCTTTGTCAGTACTATCGCACGTGGCAGTTCAGATCATGCTGCGACTTATGCCAAATATCTGTTTGAAACTTATTGTCAATGGCCCACTTTGTCCATAGCCCCGTCTGTATTTACGGCCTATCAAACCCAATGGTCGGAGTATGCCGGATTGGTCTGGGGGATTTCTCAATCTGGTGCCAGTACTGATTTAGTTCACTCAATGCAACAATTAAACCATGATCAAACTATTGGCGTGGCGCTAGTCAATCAAGCAGGGGCACCTTTAAGTCAAGCCAGTGATTTTACCATTGATATGGCTGCAGGCGTTGAAAATGCGGTTGCTGCAACGAAAAGTTATATTTGTACCTTATCGGCCATTGCTCATTTTGTGGCAGTTTATACACAAGATAAATCGTTACTTGAAGCGCTTGAACATTTACCTGAAGCTTTAGCAACAGCAACAAAACAAGATTGGCATCAAATGGTCGAGTGTTTTCAAAAGGCCCGAGGCGGTTATATGATTGGTCGTGGTTATGGCTATCCTGTAGCTCAAGAAGCCGCATTGAAAATGAAAGAAGTCGCAGGTGTTCAAGCTGAGCCATTTAGTAGTGCCGAGGTTCAGCATGGGCCATTTGAGTTATTATCCAATGACTTTCCTGTGTGTTTATTTGCCCAGCAAGATGCCACATTAAACGGGGTACAAACCATGATGGATAAAATGACAGCCTTAAAAACCCCCGTGTTTGTTGCCTTACCAAAGGGCAAGGGGCAGGTCAACGGAGGTATTGAATTACCCGTTGGTCCTTCATTGCATCCAGTCTTAGATCCGATTTTAAATATTCAGGCATTTTATATGGCCGCTGAACAAATTGCCGCAGCCAAGGGGCTAGATCCTGATCAACCAAAACATTTACAAAAAGTAACCAAAACGGTATAGCATGAAACATGATTATATTCTACAAGGTGGACAGGTTTGTTTGCCAGACCGATTAATTCAAGCTGATGTTTGGGTTGAAAATGGCAAAATTAAACAAATCAGTGATCAACGCTTAGCCGTTGACGGTGTTGCCGTTGTGCCATTACAGGCTGATGATAAAGTTATTCCAGGCATGATTGATACCCATATTCACGGGGCGAATGGTGCTGATATTATGGATGCCTCTGCCAAAGGGGTGAAAACCATTCAACAGGCCTTATTCAACCAGGGGGTGACAGGGTTTTTAGCCACCACTATGACCGGCCCAAGGACTACGTTAGATCAAGTTATGGGGACGCTTGGAGTGCTTGAGCCTCCAGCCGATGATGCAGCTTCGGTTTTAGGGGTTCATTTAGAAGGCCCCTTTATTGCTGCTGATAAAATGGGGGCACAAAATCCAGCCTATATTCAACCTGTTAATATGGCGATGTTGAACCAATGGCATGCTTTATCCGGACAGCAAATTAAAAAAATTACCTTTGCCCCAGAATGTAACGATGTCAAAGCGTTATTACAATGGTGTCAGCAACATCAAGTCGTTCCAAGTATGGGCCATAGCAATTGCACCGCAAAGCAGGCCCAAATGGCGATTAAACAAGGGGCTTGTCAAGCG
>CAZAJS010000074.1:0-5881 GCA_964485635.1 uncultured Francisellaceae bacterium | reverse complement strand
CATTTTTCACGAACCAAGCGGACTACTTCAATAAAACGCTCTAGGTATCCATTAGGAACATCTAGGCAAATCAATGAAAAATGCTTCATAAGATCATGCTGGATCATGGCATCAAGTTGGGCGATATCTTGATCTCGAATTCCTAGGGTGTAGGCGATATAGTCCGGATTATTAAAGGTTTTAAAAAAAGTTTGATAATCTTGGATTGTATAGTATTTATGAAATGTGGTAATAATTTTATAAGGTGCAAGTGCTTCGGCAACTTCAAATGTTCCTGAAGAGGCCATATTCGCTGACATAATCGGAATGCCAGTCCATTTTTTAGGACTGTGATAAAAAGAAAAAGTTCGCTCAAGAGACACATCCTTACGTGAATTAAGTGTACTACGTTTTGGCTTTAATAATACATCTTCAAAGTCAAGCTTTACTTCTGATTCAATACGCATGATTTTAATCCTTAATTAATTCTTCTATGAAAACCATATATTAGTTTAAGGTGAAAACATTCCAAACGCAACTGCCTTTATATCGAACTGTTTTAAAACTGTGTTAACCAAATCCAAACAAATAAAATGCCATAGCTTAAAAGTGTTGTTAAAACGCCATATTTAAGGAAAACGCCAAATTTGATCTTAACCCCAAAATTCGCAGCTGATTGCGAGACAATTAAAGCTGTAATACTGCCAATTAATAAAAAATTGCCAGCAAAAGCATTTGCCATCATTAACACATATGCATTCATCCCATGGATTGGCAACGTATTGACTAATAAAATCACAGCCGCGGCATTATTAATTAAAATGCTCAAACAGCCGGCTAATAAAGATAAAATATAAGGCGATTGCGTATTAATGCCTTGATGTTGAATAAAAGCAATTGCTTGTTCTGGTAAATCAGTATTATTAAGCCCACCAATGATGACAAATAAGGAAGCAAATAAAATTAATAGATTCCAATCGACACGGGATAAAACAGTACGGCTTTCTAAGCGTTGACTGCATAGTAGAATCCCAGCGCCAACCAATGTGACTAAATAACGAGGCAGTGGGCTGAAAAATAAGACTACAATTGTGATCAAAGTAGCCACTCCTTTTGTTACTCGCCAGCGGTCAAAGGCAATGACATCTTCTTCATCTGTATTGATATCAATTTTTTTTGATAAATAAAAAGTTGGCTTGCCGAGTTTGACAGTAATAATATACGCAGCGATTAAGGCCATACTGACGGGGGTAAAAGCCCAAAGCAAATAGTGAGAAAAATCGACATTCGCTGATTCAGCAATTAAAATATTTTGTGCATTACCTAAAGTGGTATAAGTTGATCCAATATTACAAGCCATAGCCAAACCAATTAAAAATGCGACCGGATTATAGCCTTGTCGAAGGAGGATGACTGTTAAAATTGGGGTAAAACTTAATGCCACTACATTATTACTTAAAAAAGCCGATAAAATGCCAGCGGTGAGCATTAAAATGGCTAAAAATAAGCATGGATAGGCGCTTAATGCTGTTAATCGCGTTGCTACTGCGCCAAAGAAGCCACCATAATAAAGTTGGCTAACAATGACCATAAGGCTAAATAAAATCGCTAATGCCTCAAAATTAATGGCAGAGCTTGTGGCTTGTTCAAGGTCGATATTTCCAAATGCTAACATGGCGATTGCACCTAATAATGCAATACTGGCCCGATCTAGTTTTAGTCGCCAAATCTTACCAACCCCAAGGGCAATATAAGTCAGTAAGAAAATTAAAAAAGTCAGCCCTGTAGGCCAAGACATACTTAACATGATAGAATCCATTCTAGTTAATTGCTTATGATGGATTGAGTATGATATTGATAAGCAAATTATTATTATAAGCCGTTTGATGTCTCACTTCAAGCCACAACGCAATCACTTATTGATTTTTAGAGGGCTGATTCCCGTCAAAATCTAGCATATCAACACCATTAGCATTAAGATGAATATAACTGCCATGGCCTTTATGCCAATCCCCCAAAACCCAGCGGTTAAATCCATCATGTTGGTGTTGGTCTTTTAAATGGGTATGCCCATGAATTAACAGATCCGGTTGATAACGAGCCATTTGTTCAATACCTTGGGTCGTTACATCCACAATTTTTTGTTGGCTTTTGCTTTTATGGCGTGCTTTTTGTGCCATTTTTTGGCGATAAGACCATGTGGTGCTTAAAAACGCTAATTGGAAAAGACGGTTACGAACAAGGCGCCGAAATTTTAAGTACTCAATATCATCTGTGCACATTAAATCTCCATGCGTCAATACAATGGTTTGACCAAACTGTTTGAGAATGGTTGGATCGGTCAATAATTCACAGGCGGCTAACTGGCAAAAGCCTTTACCTAATAGGAAGTCACGATTCCCATGCATTAAATAAACACTCAAACCAGCGTGATTCGCAAAACGAAGTTGCCAGATAATATCACGAGTAAAATCATTTAAATCATCATCGCCGACCCAATAATCAAAAAAATCTCCTAGGATATATAATGCTGTTTTAGGGCGAGCAATTGATTGGATAAACGTCTTAAATGCCTGAATATTTTCCAGTCCATCAGGGTGTAAATGTAAATCTGAAATAAAATAATAATCTTGAATCATATTCATTCATATCAGAATTTTTTGGTATAGTGCTAAGCGTATCATAATAAAACATGATAAGCTAACAAACATCATCAGTCGAATTGCAAAATTAATATCAACATTATGATTAATCAATTAGCACAAGCTCGTATTTTAGTCGTTGGGGATGTGATGTTAGATCAATATTATACAGGCACAACCCATCGTGTTTCACCGGAAGCCCCTGTCCCTGTTGTCGGAGTGGATAATATCCACACCCGTATTGGGGGGGCAGGGAATGTGGCGCTGAATATTGCCAGTTTAGAAGGGCAAGTTGCTATTTGTGGTTTTGTTGGCCAAGATGATGCCGCCAAACAAATGCAGCAACAGTTAAGCTCAAATAATATTATGCCTTATTTGATTGAAACGGCTCAGCCAACGATTCGAAAATTACGTGTCTTAGCCCAGCGACAACAATTATTGCGCATGGATTTTGAGCAGCCATTTCACCAAGAATATCAAACAAGTTTATATCAACAAGTCGCACAATTAATTGATGATTATGACGTGTTAGTATTAAGTGACTATGGTAAAGGGACATTAAGCAATCCCCAAGCCTTGATTGAATTAGCTAATGCCCACCAGTGCCCTGTCTTAGTGGATCCTAAACAAATGGACTTTAGTGCTTATGCGAAAGCCAGTTATATCACGCCAAATCAAAAAGAGTTTCAACAAGCCGCTGGCGCATGGACACAAGAAGCTGATTTGATTGCCAAAGCACGTGAACAAATTCAAAGGCATCAGTTAAAAGGATTGTTGATCACACGCAGTCAAGATGGGATGACGCTCGTGGATCATCAGGGACAAGTGCAAACTGTCCCAACGGTTGCTAAAGAAGTCTTTGACGTCACTGGTGCAGGGGATACTGTTATTGCCGTATTTGCCATGGCAATTGCCACAAAATGGGATATGAACGCTGCATTAAGATTAGCGAATGCCGCGGCAGGCGTTGTGGTCGGCAAGGTGGGGACTGCCGTTGTCACCGTCAAAGAATTGCAACAAGCCGTTTATGATCAAAGCCATTTAGATAAAGGGGCGTTATCTGTCTCACAATTATCTCAAGCCATTGAAGAGTCCCACTTACGAGGTGAGACCATTGTCATGACCAATGGTTGTTTTGATTTGCTACATGCTGGGCATGTGGATTATTTGAAAAAGGCCCGCGCCTTGGGAGATCGATTAATTGTTGCAGTGAATACTGACAGCTCCATCCAGCGGTTAAAAGGAGCTCATCGGCCTGTGATGCCATTAGAAAAACGCCTAGAAGTACTCAGTGCTTTAGCATGTGTTGATTGGGTTGTAGCTTTTGATCAAGATACCCCTGCTGAATTGATTGCTCAATTGCAGCCGGATGTATTGGTTAAAGGGGCTGACTATCAAGTTAATGAAATTGCTGGAGCTGATACTGTTTTATCTCGAGGTGGGAGAGTTGAAACGATTGATTTAGTTCCAGGCGTGTCAACATCTGAGATTATTCAGCGTATTATTCAACAACATCAAAAGCAATAATCCATTGTAATGAATATGATTGAAAAAAAGGAATATTAAGATGGCAACATCGTCTATGATTTATGGTTACCATACTGTACGACAACGTTTAAAAACACAACCGCAAAGTATTCAAAAAATTTACTGTTTGCATAGTTCAAAAGAAAACACACGCCTAAAACCTTTACTGCAGCAAGCAAGACAACAAGGTGCTGTCGTTGAATTACTCGATAAAAAAGCCTGGCAGCGGACAATTGAGTCAGAAACGACACATGATATTGCTGCAGAAGTCACTCAGTCACTCGTAATTCATACACAGCAAGATATCCCAAATTTGCTTGAACAGTGTCATCAGCCCCCATTAATTTTGCTATTAGATACACTTCAAGATCCGCATAATGTCGGTGCTTGTATTCGCAGTGCTGAAGGCGCTGGGGTTGATATGGTGATTTTTCCTAAAGATAAAAGTGCCCCAATTTCATCGACTGTACAAAAAGTCTCAAGTGGTGCAACAGAAACCATGACCTTGGTCGCGGTGTCTAATTTAGTCGCAACAATGAAAATATTGCAACAGTCAGGTATTTGGATTACTGGATTAGCCGGTGAAGCTGACCAAGATTTGTATGCTTGTGACTTGACTGACCCATGTGCCCTAGTTGTTGGCGCAGAAGGAAGTGGGTTGCGAAAGCAAACCCGACAACAATGTGATTTTCTGGCTTATTTGCCTATGGCTGGGGCCGTTAGCAGCCTTAATGTCTCCGTTGCTACGGGGGTGAGCCTTTATGAAGCATTACGTCAACGGCAAGTGGCAAAAAAGGCTTAAAGTTGCCGTCAACGAGCCCAGCTAGAGTGGTGCATGACCCAATAAATTCCTGTGGCCCAAATCCCACCGAGCAATGCGGCTAACACCCACCCAGCGGTCGGTAAAATTTGAGGGGCAATGCTTCGTTTCGCCATATTACCTAAATCTTTGGCAACGGCGGTAGCGCAGATGATATGCAATATTACCGTTAATAACGTAATCATCAGTGAGGTGTTTGAATAAATCGCGGCAAAAGCCGTTTGTTGCCAAGTGGGTTCCATAAATGCATCCTTAATTTATTTAAAAAACAAATTCACGACCTTTGCGTTGATGAGTTAAGACTTTTTCATCATAGTGAGATTGGATCGTTTTTAAAACCATTTCAGGGTCATCTGTTACTGAAATAAGATTTGGGTCTTCTGGGCTAATAACTTGTTGCTCAACTAGTTCCGTTTGAATCCAATCCATTAATGGTTGCCAAAAAGACTTGCCGAATAGAATAATTGGCATTTCACGTTTTTTCTTGGTTTGAACAAGCGTTAGAATGTCAAAAAGCTCATCAAGTGTGCCAAATCCACCTGGCATGACCACATAAGCAATAGAATGTTTGACAAACATGGCTTTGCGGGTAAAAAAGTAGCGATAGTGTAATGAAATATCTTGATGCGGGTTGGGTGTTTGCTCAAAAGGCAAGCTAATATTTAAACCAACACTCAATGCGCCATGCTCTGAGGCACCAATATTTGCCGCTTCCATAATACCAGGCCCGCCACCAGTAATAATATTAAAATTATGCTTAGACAGCAAACTTGCGACTTGTTGGGCTGATTGAAAATAAGCTGTTTCTGGGGTTAAACGTGCTGAACCAAAAATGCTTACGGCAGGTTCAACTTGATCTAGCCGCTCATAACCTTCAACTAATTCAGCATTAATTTTCATCAAATTCCAAGTT
>CAZAJS010000073.1:770-5881 GCA_964485635.1 uncultured Francisellaceae bacterium | reverse complement strand
GTCCGAACAGCTGTAACAAATGGTCGCTTTAAAGGCACTTGAATTGTTTGACAATCAATTTGAGTAATAAGGGGCATCAATTTTCATTCATTTTTGATCATGGATACCCCCTATTTTGGCACAAAACTGAATGAAATCCTAGCAATTGTGCCGTGGAATAATAAAGGGTCATTTGATAAAGAAAAAGCAATCCCCTTAAATTAGATTTTAGTGATATGCAATAACTTTCTATGCTTTGCCATGAAGTATGAATCAAATCACTTAAAGCGTAGAATCAATGAGCCTAATATTATTATTCCTCAACCACTTCAAAATTACGCCCATGGTCTTTTTTCCGACGAATGATATAAATGATATACATTGAAATAACTGCTGAGAAAAAGCACCAAACAGAGTTAAAGGCATAACTATAAAACAAGAAGGTTGCCACGACACTAAGAAAGATCAAACCGCCTAAAATTTTCAATGCCCAATCCCGACTGATTAACAATGGTAAAATGATAATCGCGATATACATATATTTCGGAATCGATGTTCCAACCAATCCATCGTAGATGGTTTGATAATTATACTGAATTGAGTTAGCACACATATTGGTTTGGACCATATTGCCATCATATAAAAATGGAATAAATCCAGCTAACCCTAATCCGAATCCAACAACCGCGAACCCTAGTTTAATATAGGCCCGGGAACAGCGTCGATTCCGTGCAATAAAGTAAGCAGCTAATGGAATCCAAAATGGCCACCAAAAATGTGAGAAAAAGACAAAACCCACGGAAAATATCTGTCGCCAATATTCTGAGTTAGCGGCCATCGATAGCCACACCCCCCCTTCAATTGCTTGCTGAATTCCAAAAAATACTGGCACAAATGCTAGCATAAAATAATGATGACGTTTTAATTCCCAGGCTGAGTAAATGCAATAAATACCCGCTGGAACCAAAAAACTAGCTGCAGTAAAGCTCGCTGAAGCAGAAAAACACATAATGGCATCCCTTTGTTTTGTTTCCCGTTAAAACCATTATTTAGCACATTGGCTAAAAATGGTCATCATGTAAAAGTATTACGGATTTTAGGCTACGCAATAAACCCTTTAGTGTCAAATGAGATTATATGCAACTGGTTATTATTAACCACTCTTTCTTAGCAGCTAAGATCTACCTTAAAATTAAATTAACAAACACACATTGTCTATTATTAAGTAATTCTGTTATGATGCTATTTGAAATATATAAAAACACAATCAAAAAACGAGGATATCAATATGCGTAGAAAATGGTATTTGGGCTTTGGCATTTTATTAATTGCCTTTGTTGCAGCCGTTATTGCTTTATTACTGCTAGTCCATGCCGACCCTTGGTGGGTTTATGGATGGCTTATTTTAGTGTTTGGTTCACTTGGCTTAATCGCGATTTATGACCTGCTGCAACGCAAACACACAATTTTACGCAACTTTCCTATTTTAGGACATATGCGTTATATTTTAGAGTTTTTTCGTCCAGAAATTCAACAGTACTTTGTTGCCACGGATACCAGTGAACGACCTTATAACCGACAACAACGTTCCTTAATTTACTCTCGTGCTAAAAAAGCAGAAGACACGCTGGCATTTGGAACAGAACATGATATTAACACAGTTGGTTATGAATGGGGATTGCATTCATTAGCAGCAAAACCTCATAAAGAAGTAGAAGACCGGATTACAGTTGGTAACCATTTATGTAAACAACCCTATTCAGCCTCCCACTTAAATGCTTCAGCCATGAGCTTTGGCGCATTATCTAAAAATGCGGTCATGGCGATTAATAAAGGGGCAAAAATGGGTAATTTTTACCAAAATACGGGTGAAGGTGGCTTAACGGAGTACCACTTGCAAGGTGGTGATGTTGTTCTACAAATTGGAACAGGGTATTTTGGATTCCGTACTCATGATGGCAACTTTGATCCTGAAAAGTTCAAACAAAAAGCTAGCCATGAATCAGTCAAAATGATTGAAATCAAAATGTCACAAGGTGCAAAACCATCTCATGGTGGCGTTTTGCCTAAAGAAAAGCTATCTAAAGAAATCGCGGCCATTCGTGATGTACCTCTTGGCGAAGATGTCATTTCACCTCCGACGCATAAAGCATTTTCCACGCCAGAAGAACTATGTCACTTTTTGACAAAACTCCGTGAATTAACGGATGGAAAACCCGTTGGATTTAAATTGGCAATTGGTCGAAAAACAGAATTTTTAGCCATTTGTAAAGCCATGCTGAAAACAGAAGTTTACCCTGACTTTATCACAGTGGATGGCGCTGAAGGTGGCACCGGTGCAGCACCTGCTGAGTTTACAAACTATTTAGGTCTGCCTCTAGAAGACGCATTAGCCTTTGTCCATAACGCATTGGTTGGATGTAATATCCGCCAATATATTCGTATTATTGCCAGTGGCAAACATGTGACTGGATTCGATATGGTTAAGCGGATGGCCATTGGGGCGGATATGATTAACGTGGCTCGACCAATGATGATGGCGGTTGGCTGTATTCAATCACGCACGTGCAATACTAATACCTGCCCAGTTGGTGTTGCCACACAAAAGAAACGTCTTATTCGTGCATTAAATGTAGAAGATAAAAAAACTCGTGTATATCATTTCCATGATAAAACCATTAAAAGCTTTTTAGAAATTGTTGGCGGCATGGGCTTTAACTCACCGCTGGACATTAAGGCTTCGCGTATTATGCGACGTACAGGCACAAATACAGTGGCCTCACTTGAATCAATTTATCACTATGCCACACCGGGTAGCTTACTTGATCATAATGACCAATCGATTCCTGATCAACTAGCACCTTTCTGGCGCAACGCACAATCAAACTCATTTGAAGACCGCACTTAATGGTTGATTTAAAAGATTTTGCATCGATGCTTTGATCGATGTAAAATCAACTTGTTGATCAATGTTTTCATCAAGTCCTAAATATAATTGCAAATTTTCATATAAATTTTTTAATGTTTCTCGTTCAACATGACAGTTGAGCACTAATCCATTTTCAGAAACTTCGACGTAATGATACTCAATTAAACTAGCAAGTCCTTGTTTTAAATATTGGTAAGGCACTTGCGAACAATGTTGAAACAATTGACGTTCATCATAATTTTGTCTCGTTAATTGAGCTTGATGTAATTTTTTAAGGATGATAACAGTTGCCTCAAAAGGACTCATGGTTTGGTTT
This sequence comes from uncultured Francisellaceae bacterium, assembly GCA_964485635.1. Taxonomy (GTDB): domain Bacteria; phylum Pseudomonadota; class Gammaproteobacteria; order Francisellales; family Francisellaceae; genus CAZAJS01. Next base: position 2,657 of record CAZAJS010000073.1, on the reverse strand, counting down.
AATTTTTGATGGTTTGTCAACTCAAATCCATGAACACATACCGCACCTAATAAAAACAATTGCCATGAAATAACAATCCATAAAATAAAGATCGGAATTAAAGCTAAAGTGCCATAAATAAGCTGGTATGTGGGCAAAGCAAACACATACCAAGAAAAAATACCTCGGGCAATTTGAAATAAAACAGCCGTGATTAAAGCGCCTAATAAAGCATGCTTAATTTTAACACGTACGTGTGGTACAACCGTATAAACAAAAGTAAACATTAAAACATTCAATAAAAAAGGTAACCAGCTTAATAGCAATACCGTTATCATATTCGTTGAAACTTCATCAATCCAACGTAAGGACAATACATAGGAGCTTGCTGCAATCCCGCCGCCTAAGAGCAATGGGCCTAATGTCAAAACTGTCCAGTATAATAAGAATGCCGATATCCACGGTCGTTTTTGACGTGCTTGCCAAATTTCATTCAAAACACGCTCAACCCCTCGCATCATTAACAAACTCGTGATAAATAAAGTTAATGTTGACATCAATGGTAAGCCAGCGGTTGTGCTCGTAAATAAATCTAAACGATTAACTAACGCTTGTCCGGCCGCTGGAGCTAAATTATTTAAAATAAAATTTTCAACTTGACCCTGAATAGATTCAAACCCTGGTAATAAGCGCAAAATTGAGAAAACCACTAATAATAATGGAACTAATGCAAACAAACTTGTCAACGCTAAAGAGGCTGCTTTTGTTAAACAGCCCAGCCTGCTATACTGTTTGAATACCCAAGACCAATAAGTCAGAAAACGTAACCAGAGTCCCAGAAACTTTTCTTTTAACATCATAAGGAGCTTTAATTATGACAACAATACTCATACTGTACTACAGTCGCACCGGTTCTACCAAGCGCATGGCTGAAAAAATTGCCCAAGGCATTACCCAAGCGGGAGGAGAGACTCTCTTGAGGACGGTGCCAGAAGTTTCAGCTAATTGTGAGCAAACACAACCATCTATTCCTGATGAAGGAGCTCCATATATCACGAAAGAAGATCTGAAGCAATGTGATGGGGTGATCATTGGCAGTCCAACTCGATTTGGTAATATTGCTGCCCCGCTGAAATATTTTATTGATGGGCTGACCGATTTATGGTTAGAGGGCACTTTAATTAATAAGCCAGCCGGTGTTTTTACCTCCACAGGCTCAATGCACGGCGGCCAAGAAAGCACGCTGTTGTCAATGATGATTCCATTATTCCATCATGGGGCTGTCTTAGCAGGCGTGCCTTATAGTGAAGCAGCATTGCAACAAACCAATACGGGTGGGACCCCTTATGGCCCATCGCATTATAATGGAATTCATGCTGATCAAGCTTTATCAGAAGATGAAATTGCTATTTGCCATGCTTTTGGTGCTCGTTTGGTATCATTGGCGAAACAGCTAAAAACATAATATTTTATTAGGTATTGCCTTTAGTGCGAACATCAGTGGCATTGGAACATTAGTCGGCAGTCTTCCTAATGTTATTGCCGCAATTAATGTCGATGTTAGCTTCGCCCAATGAATGGATATGGCATTAAATCACTAATCACTACATCATCAAGCTAACATACATCGCTAATCAATGACCCCACCCCGTGAATCATTATTTAGAGATTCAGTCAATCGGATGAGTGCAAAATGTATGGTATACTAACGCAGCCATCAATCTGCTAGAGGGAAGTCTAATATGCCACATTGTCAAATTGATCTTAAACATTTAAAAGCCTACAAACAAATTCAACTCAATCATAACAAAAACTTAAGCGTCTTTTTAAAGCAGCATAGTACTAAAGAAGGAACATGGGCCGAGTTAACGGTGCATCATGGAAGTATTGAGTTTCTTTTTTTAGATG
>CAZAJS010000073.1:0-760 GCA_964485635.1 uncultured Francisellaceae bacterium | reverse complement strand
ACCATACACTTACCGCACAGTCACTGCCATTAACCAGTCCACCGTCGGTGTGGCATCAAATAAAAGAAACCAGCGATCAATTTGAAGCAACCTTGACATTTTACTGTTATCCACATCGTTATTTTGAAAAAAAATATGCTTTAGCACCGATTCATCATGATTTATGGAATATTTATCAAACTTATTTTGATCAACGAGATATCATGAACATTTTAGATATCGGATGTGGCTCCGGTCGCAATCCCTTATATTTTGCCTTAGCTGGCCATCATGTAATTGGTATTGATAACAACCAACAAGCACTTGACAAAATTCAGACCATTGCTCAACAAGAACAATTGCTGAATATCACAACCTATTGCCATGACTTAAATCACGCACTTGAAATAAAAAATCAACAATTTGATTTCATTTATTCAACCGTGGCATTACAATTTTTACATCCAGAAAATATTCAATCATTATTAACTCAGCTTCAATCCATCACAGCGATTGGAGGCATGCATTGCTTAATTTTGCCAATTCAAACTGATCCTTATGACTATCCTAAAAGCTTTTCTTATTTAGCTCAAAAAGAAGAATTGTACCACTTTTATCAAAATAACGGATGGTCAATTATTGAATATACAGAAAAGCCAGGTCAACTTCACAAACAAGGGGACAGTGGTTTGCCAAGACAAGGCATGTTTGGAAAAATTTTAGCTCAAAAACAATTTTAAACATTAGCCATTGACGATAAATGCATTTCACTTTGCATCAT
>CAZAJS010000072.1:0-5926 GCA_964485635.1 uncultured Francisellaceae bacterium | reverse complement strand
AATTCATAAAAAACTGTAAATATTGATCAAAATAAGGGTTTATTACAATAATATCAGTAGAAGCCATAAGTTTTTGTTATTTAATAACATATTTATGGGAAATTTATTCCTCATTACCAAATGACTATAAAAGTGATGCGCGTGCCTATTTGAAGGTATTGAGAATGAGGAGCTAAAGAATTTTAAAGGAAAAGCAATTTATGAAAAATAAAGTGTAGTTGTAATCAAGGCTCTAAAATAAATATCCGTTATTAAGACTAACGCTGCTTATGTTGGCGATGTTGATAATACTTTTTAAGCTCTTTGATGACAATAAATAAGGCGACAAGCACGACAATTGCGACAATGACAATATCAAAGACAGTTCCGCCATCGCTGTTTAAAAAATGTAAAACTGTTTGACCGCCAATTGCGCCAATAGCAATAAACACAACAGCCCAAATTAAAGCACCAAAAATATTAAATAAGAAAAAGCGAAATATTGTAATATCACTGAGTCCCATAATGACGGGTGCAAACATCCCGCCAGGAACAAAACGGTAAAATAGGGTGAATAATTTTGCATGTCGATCAATATAAGACTGTATTTTTTTGACTTTTTGATGGCTCATGATCCAGTCAATAACTTTTGTATGTTGGCTCAAAAAGTGATTTCCCCAACGGAATATTAAAAAAAAGATTAACGTAAATATAATGGTTGTACTTGTTACATATAAAACAACAAGAAGCAAAGAAAGCTTTTGTGACACACCAATTACACCTGCCATTAATGCGGCAATACGTGACGTTGTTAAGCCACAAATCAAACCAATAATCAAAAGATGGATGGTCATATTTATTAGCAACAATCATGGATCATGGTCTAAGAATAACGGATTTTTTGTTATTGATCAACCAGAGCATTGAAATGGTTATTTTTCATATTAGTGCATTATATCCTTGACGGATCATTTCATTGTCCGGTAGATTAGCGCTAATGTCTAGGTCAATATAAAAGGGTGTTTTTGTGAGTTTAACTTGGACGTCTCTTCTTTCTTTTCATGTCATATTATTAATTTATCAATTATTTGTATTGGTTGCGGTGATTCATATCATTACAAAACAACGACGTTCAAGTACGATTTTCGCATGGATGTTAGGTTTTTTATTTATCCCTTACATTGCGATTCCTTTATATTTTATTATTGGTATTAGAAAACGACGTAATGTTGAGAACTATAAGCCAAAGTTGAATTTAAAGAACTGGCATCAACAAACAGAACAATATTCAAGTCGTTTAACTGCTGCATTAGATGGGCTAGGGGTCCCACCGATTACAACTAACAATGCTTTAGAGCTCTACACGAATGGCGTTGATGCCTATCATGCGCTTTATGAACAAATCATACAAGCTCAATCAACCATTTTTATGAGCACCTATGTTTTTCAAGATGATCAAATGACACGACAGTTAGTTGAGCAATTAATCAAAAAAGCACAACAAGGGGTTCAGGTTAAGTTATTAATCGATTCACTCGGTTCGCATCACACTTATTTTGCTCGATCAATTTGGAAACCTTTAATTGCCGCAGGTGGTGATGTTCAATTTTTTATGCCAATCTTTCAGAATCCTTTTCGAAATTATATTAATTTACGAAATCATCGTAAAATTTATTTGTTTGATGGAAAAACACTTTTAACAGGTGGGATGAATATCGGCAATGAATATTTAGGACCTGAGCCTGATTCGACAAGGTGGGATGATTTATTATTTAAAATTACAGGGGATAGCATTTATTATTTTTATGACATTTTTGCGAATGACTGGTACTTTGCTACAAAAGAAAAGTTACCTAAAGATGAAATTTTAGATGTTCAACAAACCAGCAGTACGGCCTTACAAGTTGTGGCCTCAGGGCCGGATATTCCGGTTGATGGGTTGTTCGATGGATTAATGACAGCAATTTACCAGGCTAAAGAACGAATTTGGATTGTTACTCCTTATTTTGTACCATCAGAAGACTTGTTTAATGCATTGCGTTTAGCGTATTGCCGTGGTGTATCACTGCGATTATTAACGCCACGCATTTCAAATCATCGCTTAGCGGACTGGGCACGAAGTGACTTTATGAGACGATTAAGTGACCAAGGGGTCGCCATTGACTTTTTAGAAACAATGACGCATGCTAAAGCACTGTTAATCGACAATAGCGTGGCTGTATTAGGTTCCGTTAATATGGATAATCGTAGTTTATTTTTAAACTATGAAGTAGCCACTTTGGCCTATTCAGCCGACGTAATTGATCAAATTGACCAATGGATGCAATCCTTATTATCTAATGCGCATCAGAGTTATATTGAAAAACCCAACCGAAGACGATTAGCTGCCGAAAATATTACAAAATTTTTATTACCACTTTTATAAGCCTGATCAGTCCGATTAAATTGCTTCTACAGCAAGCATAACTTATGATAATTGACACTTGATGCATTTTTATTCAGCCAATGCATCTGATTTTTTGTTTTATCCTTTTTGATCACATTAAATATAAAAGGAGGAATGTGTGATGAAAAAAGCAAATAAAATGACAATCTTGGTGAGTTTAAGTTTATTATCAGCCAATGTTATGGCCGATCAAACAGATCAAAAAACACAAAAAAATAGTCAAAAAACGACACCAGCAATTAAGATTTACCAATCAAACGACTCAGATTCAAAAATTATTCAACAAATTCCGCTGACACAATCAAATGATTATGTGCCTTTTTATTGCCAAAATGATCAATGGTGCAAAGTAGGGTTACGTCAAGATGGAAAAACAGGTTGGATTAATCACAAGCAAATTCAGCAAGCACAAAAAGCATGGCAGCACGAATTTACTCACACGGATATTACTCAAATTCCAGGGGGTAAAAAAATTGTGAAAAAAGGTACAACACCCGATGGTGGTCATTACAAGGTTATGGAGAGTTACCAAAAATTTAAAAACGATGATAAAGCACCCAATGCGATTAAGCATTTTGATCAACAATGGCATGATCAATGGCAACAAATGCAAAAGATGCAACAAAAAATGCAAAAGCAAATGCAACAAGCATTCCAGCAGTTTGATCATTTCTCAATACCGTCAGATCAACAAAAACAATAATGATAGATGATTATTGTTTAATTGAAATCGCTTTTTTCTAACAATTGCTAAGTCTAGCTTGTTGAATGATGTTAAAATGTTTTACAGTATGGACCAAACCGATTAAACAAGCAAAACTATGAATCCAGTAATAGAGCGTCAAAACCAATTAGTTGATAATTTTTCTTTATTTGAAGAACCAGATGAAAAATATGAATACTTGATTAGCCTAAGTCAACAATTACCGCCATATCCAGAAGATAAAAAAGATGCTGAGCATCAAATTAAAGGGTGCCAATCAAATGTGTGGTTTGATATGACCCAAAATAATGGATATTTACATTTTAAAGGCGTCAGTGATGCCATTATTGTATCCGGACTCATTGGCCTATTATTATACGTCTATAATGATGCTAAGCCGCAGGATATTTGCCAGTCAGATACGACATTTATGCAACAAATTGGTCTTGATCAACAGTTAAGTCCAACACGAAAAAATGGATTACATGCGATGGTTCAATATATTTATCAAAATGCAAAAGCACATTGTCCATAATCGGGAGTAAGGGTTGTGATTGCGGTAGCAAAGCCAGGGTGGAAAGGACAAAAGCTTGTCGAGTTTTTGATAAACAGTCAACATGATGCTTTGCATTTTCCGACTTTTGATATTGCAAGTATCCCTATTAAAACACATCAGCTAGCAACTGAAACTATAAGTGATGTAATTTTCACAAGTCAGCATGCAGTTGACTTTTTTTTGCCCAATATTTCTTTAGCAATACAAAATCAATTAAAACAATATCGATTATGGTGCATTGGTGCCAGTACCGCAGCTCGATTAGCAGAATATGGTTACCAAGCTAAGTTTCCTGAACAGGCAAATTCTGAAGGATTTTTAGCGATGTTGAATATTGCAAGTGCCAAAAAACGACATTTTCTACTAGTTAAAGGTCAAGGGGGGCGCGATATTATTGCTCAGCAATTATCACGGTTAAATCAGGTAACAAAGATTGAATGTTACCAACGAGCTAGTCGGTCTTTCCAGATGCTAAATGAACAATTAAAGCAATGTGGTACGTGGCCTTGGTTGTTGATCGCGACAAGCCCGAGTGCATTGGAATGTGCATTACCTTTATTTAAATCTTATCCCAAATGGCAACAACAATGTGCGATCACAGTCACGAATCCAAGAATGCATCAATGGGCAAAAAATAACGGATTTTCACGCATTTATCCGTTACAATTACCATTAAATGATCATGCATTACTTCAACAAGTACAACGAATAAAGGATGATATTGATGACGAATAACCATCATTCAGACGAGAATTCTTTTGATACTCAAAATGACAACAAACAGGATGAGTCAACATCATCTGAACAAAATCATTCAGATGATGCAAAAGGACACCAACAAGAGTCTTATCATCAAAAAGATGATCAAACGTCGCCTATAGTGATCAAAAGATCATCAAAAACAGGGTGGTTGGCATTAATTATTGCAATCAGTGCTGCGACAGTTGCTGGATGGAATCTATACAAAGAGCAGCAAAACTTAACAAATAATCATCAATCAGCACAACAAATTGACAGCAAGCAAAAAGATACAATCAGTCAATTAAAAAATAAAGTTGAAAAGTTAGAGCAAACAGTTACAAAGCATTCATCTTCAAATAAAGTTGCGCAAATACAAAAAAATGTCAAACAATTAAAGTCACAATGGCAACAGCAAACACAACAATTACAGGGGGCTATAAAAGCTCAGCAACAAGATCAAGGCGCATTAAAAACAAAAATTGAGCAAATCAGCCAACAATTATTGCAGCCGACGCACCAGTTAAATCAACAAATTGAATTAACACATCAAGCTTTAGCAATTAGTTATTTGCACTTACTAGCTCAAGGGTTAACGCTAGGGGTTTCACAAAAAGCGCTAGATCAACAAATTCAACAAGCAAAAATGGCATTAATGAATCTTCAAAATGCCAGTCAATGGTTGTCAGATTTACACCAAATTCAAACAAAATTACACAACTATCCAACAAAGGCCAGTACGTTAAAGCAATTGAATGAATTAGAAAAACAATTAAAACAGTTTCAATTACGTCAACCTTTAATGCAAACAGATAACGCCCCACTTAAATCACACCAAGCCGATGGTTGGCAAGGATTTTGGCAGCGCTTTAAATCCCAAGTTAAAGTGAAAAAATTATCAGAATCAGATCAACAGTTATTAAATCATGATACACGTGAAGTACTAGCAACACGATTACAGTTTGCTTTAACGCAATTGCGGATGAGTGTAGTACGACAAGATGTTAATGGTTTCAAGCAATGGCAAAAACAATTAAAGCAGCAAGTGGATAATTATGTTGCTAATTCAGAACAAAAAGCTCAATGGTTATCTCAATTAAATGCGTTACAGTTAATTCATTATCAACCATTGGTTTTAGATATTGATCATATGATTCAAGATATTATTGATCAAACACCAACGCTAGAAGCTAAAGACTATAACAGTGGTCACCAGAAAGATCAGAAAAACAAGAAAGATCAGAAAGATCAAACGGTTCAATCAAATAAAAACAATGTATCAAATACATCGAAACAATAAAAGGATGGTCAAATGAAACGACTATTATTGTTACTAATTATCATTGCTGGCCTAGCAGTTGGATTATTTGCTGCCTATCAGCCAGGGAGTGTTAATTTTATTATTGGTGATTACTGGATTCAAATTCCATTATGGCTTTTTTTAGCTGGTATTGTGATGGTATTGCTTTTAATTGCCGCTATTTTTCAGTTTTTTCGCTTTTTT
>CAZAJS010000071.1:0-5978 GCA_964485635.1 uncultured Francisellaceae bacterium | reverse complement strand
ATCGGAAACAAGCCATCCAGGCATGGTTTCTTTATTCAAAGGCCTAATGGCTTACAAGAAGAAAGATTATGACTTAGCAATTGACCATCTGAAACAGGCGCAAAAAAAACTAGGCAAAAAACCAATTATTGTTCAATTGTTGCAAGAGTGTCATGATAGTCAAAAAGATCAGATATCGATTCAAACCCCATCAAATAATGAAGCTAATAGCAATCCATCCGATTCATTAGACCATCAACCAACTAACATTGAGCAAGCTAATAATAATGAAACATCAGAATCAAATTTGAATGATGACACGCTGCCTTTAAAAGCTGAAATAGATATTATTAGTCAACAATTGCAATCAGCAGGTAGCAAACGGGCATTAATGAAACAATGGAAAAAGCTAGATCCTAAATGGCAAGCGACAACGCAAATTCGTTGCACTTATTTAAACCAATTAATCGATTATCAAGCAATCAGTAAAATGCAAAATTTAGCATCGCTCTGGTTAGCTGAAACAGGCGAATTAACCTTTTTATTTTTATGGGCTAAAACCATTACAACTCAAAAAGATAAAAGTACTTTATTGAATTGGGCGATGGAACAAAAATCTTGTCTACCTGTTGCCGTTCAACTTCGCTTAATGCAATATGCTGCTCGTTGGGAGTGGTGGGATTGGTTAAATGATGCTTTGTGCTGGAACCAGCTTGATCAATTTAACGATCAGCAACTGATGACTTATCAAGCGCTTTATGCCAAATTATCTGAAGCACAAGGCCGATATCAACAAGCTGATGCATTAAATCAAGCTTTATGTGGTATGGTATTAAATCAAGAGGTATGTGGCAATGATTGAGATTCAACGTTGGTACTTAAATAATCGTTTACGCAATTATAACTATCTAATCGTTAATATAACAACAAAAACCGCGATTGCTATTGATCCTTTATCTGCATTAATGGTTCAAGATCAATTAAAACGACAAGATTTGACATTAGAAGCGATTTTATTAACGCATGATCATGGGGATCATATAGCTGGTGTTGAATCGTTAATTGCTGAGACAAATGCCTTGGTATACGGTAATGGGGTGGTGCCAAATGTGACAATTGAATCACTACAACACGATCAACAATTGTCTTTGAAGACGGCAACTTGCCAAGCAATACTTGTCCCAGGGCATAAATCAACGCATGTGGCTTTTTGGGTTGATCAGGCACATTTATTTTGTGGTGATACATTATTTAATGCTGGTGTTGGTAATACAAAAGATCCCTCTGCCAGTGTAGAAGCTTTATACCACAGTGTTCTTTATTTACGTGATAGCCTGCCAGAAACAACAAAAATTTATCCGGCACATGATTACTTTGAAAATAATTTAGCATTTGCCTGTCAAGTAGCCCCTGATCCGACGTATTATAAACAATGGTATCAAAAAGTTGCGAATCAAACGGCTGAAGATAAGCCAATTACAACATTAGCTGACGAAAAACAAATGAATATATTTTTACAAGTTGATATGCCTGTGTGGCAATCGACTTATAAAACATTTGATCCACTGGTTATTTTTAAACAGCTGCGATCCCAAAAGGATGCATTCTAAATGAATGGTCCGTATTTTTAGTGTGAGTCACCATAGGTCATCCTCACACTAAATCAATTTGAGGAGAAAATTCACTGGACGTATTTTCAAAATGGCTATATTTAGCCTGATTCCATAATAAATGGTTCGATTGATTATAATTCAGGTAACCTTGAATGTTTGCACCAGAATCAAGCTGGTCAAAGGTTACTTGACAGTAAGTATGGCCTGATCGAGGATCTAAAGTGACAATATAATCATACTTGTGGGATGCCCCTAATGATTCAATGTTTGTTTGGCATCCATTATCTGTGGAAATATTTGGCATACTGCTGCTATCAATGGCTAAATAATAACGATGGGTATGATAGTCTCCATGGCCTAAATAACGATATCGAAGGTTAATTCGTAATTCATTGCTATTTAGGGAATAACTATATTGATGATTTAGAATACGGTAGGGTAATGAAGCAATCGCTAACTGGCGAACCACATGAGCACTAAATTCTGTATTTTCGTATAATGTATGATAAGTCCCATTATCTGGAGTGTCATCATTATTATTTTTGATTTTAAGATAGCATGTTTGTCCTGAATAAATGGTATTAGGACACGAACCATAAGATAAATGCAGTAAATTGGAATGAAACATATTAGGATGTTCTGACTGAATTGCATAAATAATATCATCCACATCAATTGAATCATTCGTATAGTTGAGTTGATTAATATTTAAATCAGAAGATAATTGCATATTCCGTGATTCTCCAGGGGCAATTGCCACTTCAGCGATCACTTCATAATTTGTTTGTCCATCAGATGACGTTGATATTTCGCAACCAGATAAAGCACTACTAATACAAACCAATGGGATAAAAAATTTTAAATAGCTCATGGTTGAATTATTACATTGATAATATATTAGAAAATGATAATCTTTTTTATTTTAAAAGTCAATTTAAAGAAAATTTTTTTAGTTAGTAAGAAACATCGATAACATATTGATGTTAAGCACTGGTTTGATTAGAGACAGGATCCGATGATTGATTGAGTTTAATCACAATTTGATTAACGATTTGGTTAGCAAGGCTTTCAGCTAGACTTTGATAAATAGAATTCATTTGTGCATTTGCATTCAATTGATGTGATGTATTTGTATAAAGTGTACTTTGTGCTTGTTGCTGGCGCGAGGTAATTAATGTCGTGCCTGATGCATCGGTCACATGGTAGGTTACTTGGTAAACTAATGCATACTGTTTAGAGTCTGAACTTGTCACCGTCGTTAAAGTGCGTGACCGATCGACATGATCAATTATGACTTTAATTTGTGCTCGATCAGATTGATTAACGACATGAGCCCCACGTGAGCGAAATGTATTAACCAAATTTTGTTGTAATTGTGAATCTTGGTTTTTCATTTGGACCATAACATTTTTTAAATAACTCGGGATTGGTTCACCCCAACCGCGAAGATGAAACCCACACCCAAGTAAAATCATACTTAGTAGGGTAATGGTTATTATTTTTGCTTTTAAAAAGCGTAAATACTGCATCATTACTGTGAACTCACGACGATATTGATTAGTTTGTTTGGCACATAAATGACTTTTCGAATCACTTGATCGGCCGTTTGTTTTGCAATGTTAGGTTGTGATAGAGCTTGTTTTTCAATCGTAGCTTTATCAGCGTCAACTGGAACATCGATTTGGCCTCTTCGCTTTCCATTCACTTGAATAGCCAGTGTCATTGTCTTAGCAATAAGTGCATTAGCGTCAACTTCAGGCCATCCGGCTTGTAAAATATCATCCCCCCAATTGAGTTTTTGCCATAAATAATGGCTGACATGAGGAGTAAATGGTGCGAGCAAGCGTAATAAAATAGAAATACCTTCAGCTTTTAAAACTGGGCTATCTGCTTGGCTTAATGCATTAAAAATTTTCATTCCGCCGGCAATAACAGTATTAAATTGATGTTTAGACATATCTTGATTAGCTTGCTGTAGATGCTGATGTATTTGTCGACGGGTTGATGTATCTTGTTCACTTAATTGTGATAAGTCATTTGTTGCTTTTTCAAGAGCATCATAGTGGTTCAATACATAGTGATACAGTTTTTTAATAAAACGATAAGCACCGTCAACACCACTATCAGACCATTCTAGTGATTGTTCAGGTGGTGCGGCAAACATACTAAAGAGTCGAACCGTATCAGCCCCATATTGAGTAATTAACGCTTGAGGATCCACGGTGTTGCCTTTTGATTTTGACATTTTTGCACCATCTTTTAAAACCATACCTTGTGTCAATAAGTTTTTAAATGGCTCATGGCTAGAAACAAGACCACAATCCCGCATTAATTTGTGGAAAAATCGGGCATAAAGTAAATGCAAAATCGCATGTTCTACACCCCCGATGTATTGGTCAACTGGCAGCCAATAATTCGCGGATTTTGAGTCAAGCATTTGAGCAGCATTAGGGCAGGTGTAGCGAGCATAGTACCAAGATGATTCCATAAATGTATCAAATGTATCAGTTTCACGTTGTGCTTTTTGACTGCATTTAGGACAGCTTGTATGAATAAAATCATCACGTTGTGTCAGTGGTGATCCGCTACCTTCTGTTAAATGAACATCTTCTGGTAACTGTACCGGCAAATTAGCTTCTGATTCAGGAACAACACCACAATCAGGGCAATGAACCATTGGAATTGGACAGCCCCAGTAACGTTGTCGGGATACACCCCAATCATGCAATCGAAACTGTTTAGTTTTTTCACCAGCTGATTTTTCTGCCAAGGCATTAGCAATTGCTTCAAAGGCTTGTGAGAAGTCCATGCCATCAAATTTCCCAGAGTTGATCAACGTTCCATAACCACTCCAAGCAGCTTCTTGGTAATCGATTGATTGATCATCAGTTGGTTTTAAAACGGGGGTAAAGTCAATGTGATATTTTTGTGCAAAAGCCCAGTCACGCGCATCATGAGCAGGAACTGCCATAACCGCACCAGTACCATAATGCATTAAAACAAAATTAGCAATCCAAATGGGAATAGATTGACCTGTCAGTGGGTGAATAGCTGTTAGGCCTGTATTAATACCACGTTTTTCTTGCGTTTCTAAATCAGCCTCACTGGTTGTTTGATAGCGACAGCTTTCAATAAATTCAGCAATTGCTGGATTATTATCAGCTAATTCTAGTGCTAAAGGATGTTGTGCTGCAATACCTAAGTAAGCCACACCCATTAGTGTATCCGGACGGGTTGTGAATGTTGACAGGTGTAATGGTTTTTCAGCAACTTGGAAGCTGACTGTTAATCCTGTTGACTGGCCAATCCAGTTATGTTGCATGGTTCGTACCGCTTCTGGCCAACCATTTAATTGTTGTAAATCATCATTTAATTCATCAGCATAGTCAGTGATTTTAATAAACCACTGAGGGATTTGTTTTTTTTCAATTAATGCTCCTGAACGCCAGCCTCGGCCATCAATTACCTGCTCATTTGCCAAGACGGTTTGATCAACTGGATCCCAATTAACAATCGAATTTTGACGGTAAACAAGTCCTTTTTTATATAATTGAATAAAAAACCACTGTTCCCATTGATAATAATCAGGCTGACAAGTTGTAACTTCTCGAGACCAATCATAGCCAAACCCAAGTGATTTTAATTGAGATTTCATATGCTGGATATTATGTTTAGTCCATGAAGCCGGAGCTGTTTGGTTCTTAATCGCAGCATTTTCTGCAGGCAGTCCAAACGCGTCCCAACCCATTGGTTGTAAAACATTTTTCCCCTGCATTTTTTCGTAACGGCTAATCACATCACCGAGTGTATAATTACGAACATGGCCCATGTGAAGAGCGCCACTTGGATAAGGCAACATGGACAAACAATAAAACTTTTCTTTATCTAATGTTTCATCAACATGAAAAGTTTGGTGGTTTTCCCAGAATTGTTGAGCATTTTTTTCTATTTGCGTAAAATCATATTGTGGTTGCATAGCAAACGACGATATTAATGAATTGGTACTGAATATCATAACGGAAAATAGTGATTGAGGCTAGTAGCGTATATCAAATAATAAAGCAAGCTGAATTAGTTTTAACTTTAAATTCAACTTTCCTGATATTTTAATTCAGATGCTTTAATGTATGATATAGTTGTGATAATTCGCTTGGCGCATGGCTAGGGATGATCGTATCTTGACTAGGAATCGGATAACGAGGTTGATTGGTCGCGATCCATTGTGCTAATTCGGGAAAGGCATCAGCCGGGGATAATTGTTGGATATAACCCTTTTTCACATCAAGCGTAATGGATTGCCCCATGAAACAAGTTGTTTTATGAAATGGGAGTGTTTTGCCAAAACGCCATTCCCATTGTTGCAGTTTATTTTGATGTGCTTGAATT
>CAZAJS010000070.1:0-6202 GCA_964485635.1 uncultured Francisellaceae bacterium | reverse complement strand
TATTACGCAACAAGGTCAATCCTTAACACGACAGGCATTTTGGTATCGATTAAAATACTATTTGAAGATAACAGGGGGAGATGCCCGCATTTCACCTCATACATTACGCCATGCTTTTGCAACGCATTTGCTGAATCACGGGGCGGATTTACGCTCCGTCCAACTGTTACTAGGCCATAGTAGTGTATCAACCACAACCATTTATACGCATATTGCGGATGCACGTTTACAGGCTTTATATCAAACGCATCATCCCCGTGGTTAAGTTTATTTTTTTTGTTGTATCACTCCAGGAATCATTTAAACAAATTGATTGGTGTGCTTGCTGTTAGGGCGGATCTATTGTATCCTTTTAGAGACTGAATAAGTGGGTCAAAATAAAATTAATCAACAATCAGGAGCGTTAAATGATTAGCACCGAAAAAAAAGCACAAGTAATTGAAAAATTCCAGCGCCAAGATGGTGATACTGGATCCCCAGAAGTTCAAATTGCTTTATTGACAGCACGAATTGAAGGCCTGCAAGCGCATTTTGCCGATCATAAGCAAGATGCTCATTCACGCCGTGGTTTATTGCGCATGGTTAGCCGTCGTCGTAAATTGTTAGACTATTTAAAGAGCAAAGATATCACGCGCTACCGTGAGCTATTAAGTGAACTTGACTTGCGTCGTTAATCGTAAGTCTTTCTGAATACCCATAATGGATGTGATGACGAAAAAAACGATAAAGGATATTGTGCTGTGAAAATTTTTAAAAAAGTCTTTCAGCTTGGAAAACATGAAGTAAGTTTAGAAACAGGTGGTATGGCACGTCAAGCGACGGGTGCTGTGAAAGTCCAATCAGGTGATACCGTTGTATTAGTAACGACAACGGCCATGCCGGAACCTAAACAAAATGCTGACTTTTTCCCACTGACAGTCAATTACCAAGAAAAGGCTTATGCAGCAGGTAAAGTTCCTGGCGGGTTTTTACGTCGTGAAGGCCGACCAAGTGAACATGAGACGCTAGTTTCACGTTTGATTGATCGTCCGATCCGTCCATTATTTCCAAAAGGGTTTTATCACGAAGTCCAAATTGTGGCAACGGTCTTGTCTTATGATCCAGCCGTCCCAGCTGATATGCTAGCGCTGATCGGTGCTTCGGCCTCGTTAGCAATCTCTGGCCTACCATGTGATGGGCCAATCGGTGGAGTGCGTGTTGGATTTGTTGATGGGGACTACGTGATTAATCCATCAGTATCTGTTCAAAGTGAATCTGATTTAGATTTAATTGTTGCCGGAACGCAACAAGCTGTTTTAATGGTTGAATCAGAAGCCAATAATTTACCAGAAGAAGTTATGCTTGGTGCGATTTTATATGGACACCAACAAATGCAGACAATGATTCAAGCGATTGAAGATCTTGCGGCAAAAGCAGGGAAGCCAAAGTGGTCGTTTGAACCAGTTCAAGAAGATAAAATTTTAAAATCTCAAATTAAATCAAAGTTTTTCAGCGAGCTAAAAGCCGCTTATCAAGTCCATGATAAACAGCAGCGAGAGCAAACCCTAAGCCAATTGCGCAAACGGGTTGTTGAGGCGATTATCGCGGATGAATCAGATCCACAAGAGCGAGAAGCCAGTGAGATCGAAAATGCGTTAAGTGATATTGAAAAAGATATTGTGCGCAAAGCCATCTTAGAAGGAACCCCCCGTATTGATGGGCGTGGGACACGTGATATTCGTCCGATTAATGTGGAAGTCGGTGTGTTGCCTAAAGCTCATGGGTCAGCGTTATTCACACGAGGTGAAACTCAAGCCTTAGTTGTGACCGTATTAGGCAGTGATCGTGATGCACAATTAGTAGAAAGTCTGGATGGGACCGATAATAGTCGTTATATGCTACATTATAATTTCCCACCGTATTGCGTAGGAAGCTGTGGCATGATCGGGACCCCTAAACGGCGTGAAATTGGGCATGCAAATTTAGCAAAACGCGCGACAAGTGCTGTGTTTCCCAATGAAGATCGTTATCCGTTTGTTGTTCGTTGTGTTTCTGAGATTACTGAGTCAAATGGTTCAAGTTCAATGGCGACAGTCTGTGGGGCTTCTTTGTCAATGATGGATGCAGGTGTGCCACTTGCGGCACCTGTTGCTGGAATTGCCATGGGCTTGATCAAAGATGGCAATCAGTATGCGGTCTTGTCCGATATTCTTGGTGATGAAGATCATCTTGGGGATATGGACTTTAAAGTTGCCGGAACGCAGTATGGTATTACAGCGTTACAGATGGATATTAAAATTCAAGGGATCAACCGCGATATTTTATCAAATGCCTTGTCACAAGCGAAACAAGGACGTTTGCACATTCTCGGGATCATGAATGAGCAAATTTCAGAGTATAAGAAAACAATGCCAGATCATGCTCCACAGATTCGGATCATTAATGTTGCTCCTGAGCAAATACGAGATGTCATTGGTAAAGGTGGGGCAACCGTCCGTGGTATTACTGAGCGAACGGGCGCTTCCGTTGATACTAATGAAAGTGGTGAAATTAAAATTTTTGCTAAAAATAAAACCGCCCTTGAAAAGGCTGTTAAAGAGGTTGAAGCTTTAACTGCAACAGCAGAGGTCGGTGATGCTTATGATGGAAAAGTTGTTAAAGTGCTTGATTTTGGTGCTTTTGTTAATATTCTTCCAGGTAAAGATGGACTGATTAGTTTTGCAGATCTTGAGACAATGGGAATGAAAAATCAACAATTCTCAGAAGGTCAAACGCTGAAAGTGATGGTCCAAAATGTTGATCGTCAAGGGAAAATCAAGTTAGTTCCAATACAAGGAGATAAAAAATGACCCAGTCTGACGCGGTTAATTTTACCGATGCCGCAGCGTTAAAAGTCAAACAATTGATTCAAGAAGAGCAAAACCCGGATTTAAAACTTCGTGTTTATATCACTGGTGGGGGGTGTTCTGGCTTTCAGTATGGGTTTGCTTTTGATGAAGAGGCGAAAGATGATGATATGGGGGTTATTAATCAAGAGGTGACTTTATTAATTGATTCAATGAGCTTCCAGTATTTAATGGGCGCTGATATTGATTACAAAGAAGATATTGAAGGGGCGCACTTTGTGATTCGTAATCCGAATGCGAAAACAACCTGTGGGTGTGGTTCGTCCTTTTCTGTTTAAGCGTTATTTTAAAAGGAGCATGATTAATGCAACAACTTCTTTCATTTCCAGTAGGGCTGTCAAAGCCCTTTTTTTTGATTGCTGGGCCATGTGTTATTGAGTCTGAGCAACTTGCCATTGATACTGCCGGACAACTAAAGGCGATGACAGATCAATTAGGCATTCCTTTTATCTATAAATCTTCATTTGATAAAGCGAATCGATCTTCGGCTCAAAGTTTTCGTGGGCCCGGGATGCAAGAAGGGCTGCGGATTTTACAGGAAGTCAAACGTCAAATCGGAGTACCGATCTTGACGGATGTGCATGAAGACACACCGCTACAAGAGGTAGCTGGTGTTGTTGATGTCTTACAAACGCCAGCTTTTTTATGCCGACAGACAAATTTTATTACGCGTGTTTGTCAGCAAGGCTTACCGGTGAATATCAAAAAGGGGCAATTTTTAGCGCCTTGGGATATGACTCAGGTTGTCAATAAAGCTAAAGCGACAGGCAATGATAATATTCTTGTTTGTGAGCGTGGCGCTAGTTTTGGGTATAACAATCTTGTCTCAGATATGCGCTCATTAGCTGTGATGCGTCAAACAGATTGTCCCGTTGTTTTTGATGCAACGCATTCTGTTCAATTGCCAGGTGGGCAAGGGACAAGCTCGGGTGGGCAAAGAGAGTTTGTTCCAGTGTTAGCACGTAGTGCGATTGCTGCTGGCATATCCGGGCTGTTTATGGAAACCCATCCAAATCCAGATAAAGCTTTAAGTGATGGGCCAAATGCTTGGCCTTTAGATCAAATGGCCAACTTATTACAACAATTAAAAATGTTAGATGAGGCAGTTAAGTCACAAGCCTTTTTAGAAGATAAAGTCAAATAGATAGGTTGGATCAAGATACATGTTAAATAAAGAAATGGTGATTATTGGTGTTGTCGGCGCCTCTGGATCAGGCAAAAGTTTATTGTCAAACACAATTGTCAGTGAATTAACAGAAATTGATTCAGAGCGTGTTGCAGTGATCTCTGAGGATCATTATTATAAAGATCATGGCCATTTGCCGGCTGAGGCTTTAAAAAAGTTAAACTATGATCATCCGGATGCCTTTGAGCATGGTTTGTTAAAAAAGCATTTAAATGATTTAGCAAACCATCAAGATATTGCCGTGCCCGTGTATGATTATGCAACACATCGACGTGATCCACATCAATTTGTCGAGGTGAGTGCTAAAACAAATGTATTGATCCTTGAAGGGATTATGTTATTAACGGATCCAGCGCTACGTGACATGATGGATATTAAAATTTTCATGGATACGCCATTAGATTTGTCATTTATTCGACGTATGTTGCGTGATATTGAGGAACGAGGACGGACGGTTGATAGTGTTGTGAATCAATATTTAGACACGGTTCGTCCGATGTTTTTGCAGTTTATTGAACCATCAAAACGCTATGCGGATATTATTGTGCCGCATGGTGGTAAAAATAAAATTGCCATTGACCTGATTCGATCTAAAGTCAAAGAGTTATTAAATGATGCTAATGAGCGGGATTCTCAAAATAATCATCAAAAAATTAAAGAAAATTGTTGACATTAATCCTAACCCCCCGTATGATTGTTCACAAGCTTCGGGGCTATAGCTCAGCTGGGAGAGCGCTTGCATGGCATGCAAGAGGTCAGCGGTTCGATCCCGCTTAGCTCCACCAGCGATAAACAATTTTTTTGTTTGTCCCCATCGTCTAGAGGCCTAGGACACCGCCCTTTCACGGCGGCAACAGGGGTTCGAATCCCCTTGGGGACACCATATTACATTATTTTTTAAATTCATCATTCACGGTTATCTTAACTTTCTTTGACCACCGATTGAAAAGTCAGATTTTTTAATATTCCATAGCTGTTAGCATCAATCAAAAGACAATCAATCGGCAAACAGCTCATTGTATCGAAATAAAACAAAGTATTGTGTTAAATGCGTTGGTAAATATCCTCTAGACGTTCGATATCATCTTCTCCCAAGTAATCGCCAATTTGGACTTCGATAATTTTGACGGGCTGTTGTGTTTTATTTTCTAAACGATGAACGGATTCAACAGGAATGAAGACATGTTGCCCAATTTGATAGTCTGCGCAGTGATCATCAATGGTGATCGTTGCGATGCCTTGGGTGACGATCCAATGTTCAGAACGTTTGAAATGTCGTTGTAAAGACAGTCTCCCGCCAGGGGTGACAGTGATGACTTTTGTTTGGCTTTGATCAGTGATATTCAGTGTTTGGTAAGTCCCCCAAGGACGTTCATAGACAAGTCCTGTTTCATTAATACTCATCATTTGTCTCCTTTTGTTTGATTGATTGTATGGGCTAAGGCAAGGGCGCCTTTAACCCCTGTGTTATCGCTAAAACTTGCTGGGGCAATCATGTGTTGGATGTGATTTGTCCCCGGATAGCATAAATAACCATTAACAAGCTGGCCGACTCGATTGGTCACTTGATTAATTAAATGTGGTTGTTTTGAAACCCCACCTCCTAAAATAATTTTATCAGGCGCAAAACAACACATATAAGTTACAATGGCATGGGCTAAATAATGGGCTTGGATTTCCCAGGCAATATGATCAGCCGGTAAAGCGCTGGGGCTAGAAACGTGCCAACGTTGTTGAAGGGCAGTGCCAGAGGCCAGACCTTCAAGGCAATCTTGATGATAAGGGCAACAGCCACGAAAGTGTTGATCTTGTGGATGTCGGGGCAAATAAAAATGGCCTAATTCCGGATGCATTGCTCCATGAAGTAGATTCCCGTGGTGGATAATCCCACCGCCAATACCAGTGCCAATCGTTAAATAAACAAGAGTGTTACACGTGTTAGGATACCCCCATAAATATTCTGCCAGTGCTGCGCCATTGACATCAGTATCAAATGCAAAATGCCAATGCTTAAAATGGCGTTGAAGCGTGCCAATGAAGTCAAAGTTTTGCCAGCTGACTTTTGGGGTCGATGTAATCGATCCGTAAGTCGGGGAGCTGATAATGGGATCTAAAGGACCAAATGCAGCAA
>CAZAJS010000069.1:0-6336 GCA_964485635.1 uncultured Francisellaceae bacterium | reverse complement strand
GCTAAGAGCTCAAGAGGAACTTTAATTTTTTTAAAAATAGCTATTGACTTTTCTCATAGCTCCTGTAGAATACAACAACATAAGCTTGGGTGCTTAGCTCAGCTGGAAGAGCATCGCCCTTACAAGGCGAGGGTCACAGGTTCGATCCCTGTAGCACCCACCACAAGTTTTAAAAGCACGCATCAAGCGTGCTTTTTTTTTGGTCTAATTTAAGGCATTCGAATTGTCATTGTGATAACTCATGCTTTGTGATACAATCAGTTTCACCTATTGCTAATGATAAACGTGATTGTTCACATGTCAGCCGAACGTCAATCAACGCATGATACGCGCTTATTTTTTTATGATTTAATTTTTTTAACTATATTAGCAGTTGTGATATTTGCCTTATTTGGTGCAGCACCACTTTTTACGCCCGATGAAGGTCGCTATGCTGAAATTGGCCGAGAAATGGCCGCGAATCACCAATATTTAGTTCCGCATTTAGATGGGGTTATTTATTTTGAAAAACCCCCTTTAATTTATTGGATAACCGCTTTTTTTATTAAATTATTCGGCCCATCAGTTTGGGCGGCTCGATTGGTCAATCCTGTTTTGTCTTTATTAGCAATTTGGGTGACGTATATTGTCGTATTTAAGATTTATCAACATCGCTGGGTGGCCTTATGGAGCGCTATCATTGTAATGACAAGTTTATTGTTTACAATTGCGGGTCGATATTTATCAATGGATGCTGGGCTAGGTGCGCTTTTAAGTATTAGCCTATTAAGTTATGCCGCTCATTTGCAAACATTAAAACGATTTTGGCCAAGTACGGGGTGGTTATTGTTAGCTTTTCTTGCGGCAGCTGGGGCCATGATGACAAAGGGGTTAATAGGCTTAGTCTTTCCCATGGCCATCGTTGGTATTTGGGCGTTGATATGTCAACAGTATCGCCGGTTAGCGGATATTCGTTTGTATCTTGGTGTTATCTTAGTCATTGGTTTCAGTACGCCTTGGATTTATTGGGTTAACCAAGCACATTCTGGCTTTGCTTATTACTATATTGTTGTACAACAAATTCTACGTTATCTGACGAATGAACAAGACCGTCAAATGAGTAAAATTGTTTATATTGCGTTAGTTTGGTTGTGTATTTTTCCTTGGTCAGCCTTTTTGATACAAGCCTTAAAACGCGTTGTCAGTCAATGGAAACAACGCATTTTTTTACAGTATGACTGGTTTTTCTTGATTTGGGCGGGTGTAATTGTGATCTTTTTTGCTTTTTCTCAATCTATGTTAGCTGGATATTTAACGCCCATTGTGATTCCTTTTGCTATTTTAATTGTGCGCTACTTACAACCAGCATTAGATCGTGGTTTTAAAGTGTCTGATCGGGTTGGGATTCTTATTGTGGCCATTTTATTAACGCTGATGGGCATTTTTTGTTTAATTGTCCCATGGGTTGATCAGTTCTTGCAAGAAAGCCGGATATTGTTAGCTTGGTTATACCCTTTAGCCTTGGTTTTAGCCATTATTGTGAGTCTAACCATTTATGCGTTTTTAAAGCAGTCTTGGCGATGGCTTATTGTTTCGTGGGTTGGCTTGATGGTGGTTTTACCAAATTTAGGAATGAATGCCGGTGTGTATTTGTCACAAAAAACCGCTTATCCCGTCATTAGTGATCTTAAAACACAATTAAAAACCCACCCGAATGCGATTGTGGCTGTTTATAATGATTATTTTTATGATGTGCCTTATTACTTAAACCAAAAAGTATGGATGGTTGACCAGCTCGGTGAGCTGCGACCAACGTCGAAAATGCCACATTCGGGAGCAAAAGCAACATTAAAAACTAAAGCGCAACTGTGGAAAGTCTGGCAAAGTGGCCGAGCTGTTTATGTCATCATGCGGCCAAGTGATTATGAGCGCTATTTCAAAAATGGCTCACATCAAGGTGAGTTATTAGCGCATACAGCAAAAGTTTATCTGGTGACCAATCAGCGTAAGGAGACCCCATGAGATTGACTCTATGGATGCTATTATTAACGGGGGTGGGCTTGAATGCCGCGGCCCAATTATGTTTAAAGTTTGGGATGAATCGGATTGGAACATTTGATTTTAGCTGGCAAAATATTTGGCCCATTGGCTGGCGTGTCGCGACAAATGGGTTTGTCATTTTAGGCTTAAGTTGTTATGTGCTAAGTGTGATGTTTTGGCTATTGGTTTTATCACGTGTTCCCGTTTCAACGGCTTACCCCATGGTATCAATTGGCTATATTATCACCGCCATTGCCGCTTTCTTCTTATTAAATGAGCCAATGAGCGCTGCACGTGTTGTTGGTATTTTTGTCATTATATTTGGTGTTTATCTCGTAGCAAAAGGATAGTTAAATGGAACCTTTAAAGCAATTTTTACCTTTTTCAAAGCCTTGTTTGTCTCAACAAGCGATTGATGAAGTGGTTGACTCTTTGCAATCAGGTTGGTTAACAACTGGACCAAAAGTTAAACAATTTGAACAAGATTTAGCTGCTTATTGTCAAGCGCCTTATGCATTAGCCTTATCTTCAGCAACAGCTGGGTTGCAGTTAGCATTACAAGCCTTAGATGTTGGACCCGGGGATGAGGTAATTACCACGCCCATGACCTTTGCTGCCACATTAAATGTGATTGAGCATGTGGGGGCAAGTGTTCGGCTGGTGGATGTATTGCCAGGTAGTTATAATATGGATGTCAGTGCGGTTGAATCAGCCATTACAAGCCGGACGAAAGGTATTATGCCGGTACATTTTGCCGGGGGACCAGTCGATTTAGATCCACTTTATGCCTTGGCTAAACAATATGGATTGCGGATCATTGAAGATGCGGCTCATGCCATTGGTGCCTCTTATAAAGGTCAGCGCATTGGCAGTTTTGGCGATATTCAAGTTTTTAGTTTTCATCCAAATAAAAATATGACAACAGGGGAAGGCGGGTGCGTGACCACCTCGGATGAAGTCGTAGCTCAACGCATTAAGCAATTACGATTTCATGGGTTTGACCAAGATGCGGCTTGGCGTCGCTTTGCAAAAGGGGGATCTCAGCATGTGCAAACAGTCGTTCCTGGCTACAAATTTAATATGATGGATATTCAAGCCGCGTTAGGCTTACATCAGTTGCCAATGCTAGATGATTTGATTGCCAAACGTCATGCACTTGTGGCGAATTATCAATCGCAGTTAGCAGATGTAGCCGCACTTCATTTACCAAAAGCCCCTGAATATTCGCATCATCATGCATGGCATTTATTTGCGCCAACGATTAATTGTGCGTATACTAACATAACACGCGATACGTTGATGCAACGATTAAAAGATTATAATATTGGAACAGGCTTGCACTATACAGCGATGCATTTGCATCCATATTATCAAGCTGCGTATGGTTTTAAAAAAGGTGATTTTCCAGAAGCCGAGCGCATTGGTGATCATGTGTTGAGCTTGCCGTTGTTTCCTGATTTAACGCAACATCAGCAGCAATCAGTCATTGATGCATTAAAAACAATTTTGCAATAAGGAGCACTAATGGGTCAGCCTGAAATCAGTGTTATCATCCCTGTTCATAATGAACAAGCGGTTTTGCCAACGTTATTTGAACGTTTATTCCCTGTTTTAGATGGGCTTAATACCCCTTATGAGGTTATTTTTGTCAATGATGGTAGTCAAGATGACTCGTTTAATCTATTACAGCAACAATATCAACACCGATCTGATGTTGTCCAAGTTGTTGATTTTAACCGTAATTTTGGCCAACACATGGCGATTATGGCGGGATTTGAACACAGCAGTGGTCACTGGGTCGTCACCATGGATGCCGATTTGCAAAATTATCCAGAAGATATCCCGAAATTATTAGACAAAGCCAGACAGGGACATGATGTTGTTGGCGGTTATCGGTTGAACCGTCAAGATCAAAAGTGGCGTTTATTTGTTTCAAAAATGCATAACAGTTTGCGCAAAAAATTAACGGGCATCGATATGGAAGATGAAGGCTGTATGTTACGCGTTTATCGCCGAGATATTGTCGAGCAAATGGTCAACTGTGAAGAAAATTCGACCTTTTTGCCGGCATTAGCTCATAGCTTTGCGGCTAGCCCCGTAGATGTGGGGGTCCGCCATGCGGCACGTCAGGAAGGGACATCGAGTTATAATTTATACAAATTAATTCGCTATAATTTTGATTTTTTCGCGAATTTTTCAAAAGCGCCATTAGAATTTTTCACTTTTTCCGGCTTAATTGTTGCCTTTTTAAGCTTTTGTCTCTTTTTATATTTATTTGTTAAACGAATTGCCTTTGGCCCTGATGCGGATGGCATTTTTACTTTATTTGCCGTGGCTTATTTTTTAATCGGCATTTTATTAATGGGACTGGGTATTGTTGGAGAATATATCGGTCGAATTTATGAAGCGGTCCGACAGCGGCCACGGTATATTGTTCGACAGCGATTGCAACGCCAAGATTTACAAGATAATCAAAAGGAATAACTGAATGAGTACGTCAATATTAATATTGGGGGTTAACGGATTTGTCGGTAGCGCATTAGTTGAAAAAATCTTGCGTGATACTGATTGGGAAATTTATGGATTAGACTTAACTCACCATAAAATTCAAGATTGGTTAGATCATCCAAGGTTGCATTTCACTCAAGGCGATATGTGTCAAAATATGGAGTGGATTGAGCAACAAGTGCAACATTGTGATGTCATTTTGCCGCTTGTTGCCGTGGCGAATCCAAGTGTTTATGTGTCAGATCCTTTATTTGTCTACCAATTAGATTACGAAGCGAATTTAAAAGTTGTTAAAATGTGTGTGGCACACCAAAAACATTTGATTTTTCCATCAACATCAGAAGTCTATGGCATGAGTCCAGACATTCCTTTTGATGAAGAAACCAGTAATTTAGTCACCGGTCCAATCAGTAAGCACCGTTGGATTTATTCATGCGCTAAACAAATGTTAGATCGTGTCATCCATGCTTATGGTTTACAAGAAGGGCTGAATTATACTTTATTTCGTCCGTTTAATTGGATTGGCCCGAAACAAGATGAGCTACATGCCTCAGAACGAGGCAGCGCACGTGTTGTGATGCAATTTGTTTCAAATATCATGGATGGGAAAGATTTATATCTGGTCGATGGTGGAACACAACGTCGTTGTTTTACCTATATTGACGATGGGATTGAGGCCTTGATTAAAATCATTCAACAACGTCATACAAATGCGAATCGACAAATTTTTAATATTGGCAATCCCATGAATGAATATTCAATTAAAGAGTTAGCCTATTTAGTCAAAGAAAGCATGCAACGCTATGATCAATATGCTGATAAAGCACACGCGACAAATATTATCCCCATGCCTTCAAATGACTATTATGGGGAAGGATATCAAGATGTTATCCGTCGTGTTCCGTCAATTGATCGGGCGAAGCAAGCGCTTAATTGGCATCCAAATGTGCCATTAAAATCAGCATTAACTCAAATTTTAGATTATCACTTTAACCATTGATCAAATGGGTGATTCAATTTTAGCGATAGACAATAAGGCCTGATGATGCGTCAAACAAAAAAAGCACAACAAACACTGACGATTGACCGCTTATCACACGAAGGGCGAGGCATTGGTCAACTTGATAATGGCAAAACCGTATTTGTGCCATTTGCTTTACCTGGTGAAACGGTGACGATCCAACCGCAACGCCAACGAACTAAATGGGTTGAGGCGAATTTAGTATCGATTGATCAGCCCGCAAGTCAACGTATTGAACCACAATGTCCTTTTTTTACATATTGTGGGGCTTGTCAATTGCAGCATATGACAACCGATGCTCAGTTAACATTAAAAGCGAATAACCTAGCGGATCAATTAACCCATTTTGGGCATGGCTTAATGCCAGATCAGTGGATTGAGCCTTTACAATCCCCGAGTGTTTGGGGGTATCGCTACAAAGCTCGCTTAAGTGTTCGCTATGTCGCGAAAAAGCAACGTGTATTAGTTGGATTTCGTGAAGTGGGGGGACGTTTTGTTGCGGATATTGATCATTGTAAGATTTTACATCCGGCTATTGGCCAATATATCGATCAATTAAGCAGTTTGATTGAGCAGTTAGATGCTTATGATCAAATTCCACAAATCGAAGTGGCTATCGATGGACGCGATCAAGTAGCTTTAATTATTCGGCACATGGTACCACTGACACAAGCAGATCAGGATCACTTGCAGCTATTTGCCGAACAAACGGGATTTTGGCTTTATAGTCAAGCCGCTGGTCCTGAAAGTGTACAGCCACTGTTTCCAGAAAACTTAGACACCGCACC
>CAZAJS010000068.1:0-6398 GCA_964485635.1 uncultured Francisellaceae bacterium | reverse complement strand
ATTGACGAAATAAAGTACTTGTTGTTCGACCACAACCAGGGCATGCAGTCACACTCGGTGAAAAAGCTCTTAATCCAAGACTTTGTAAAATTTCACGACAAACTTTGACTTCATTTGTTCTGGGTGCATTGGGTTCAGGAGTTAAGGAAACACGAATTGTTTGACCAATTCCTTCATTTAATAAAATGCCTAATGCAACACTACTGGCTGTAATACCTTTAACGCCCATGCCTGCTTCTGTTAATCCTAAATGGAGTGGATATCGACAAGACTTAGCTAATTGGCGGTAGACTATTAATAAATCAGGCACTTGACTTACTTTACATGAAATGATGATTTTATCTGATGCTAACCCTAATGATTCAGCATAATGAGCACTTTCTAAAGCCGATGTGACTAGCGCATGGGCCATTACAGCTTTATCTGTATCTGGCTGGGATTTTTGTTGATTTTCATCCATTAATTTTGCTAAAAGTTTTTGGTCCAAACTTCCCCAATTAACACCAATTCGAATCGGCTTATCATAATAAATCGCACATTCGATAATTTGAGCAAATTGCTTGTCTTTTTTTTGCCCAAATCCAACATTACCAGGGTTAATTCTATATTTATCTAATGCTTTTGCACAATCTGGATAATCGGTTAAGAGTTGATGTCCATTATAGTGAAAATCCCCCACTAGTGGCACAAAACAATTTTCAGCCTGCAAACGTCGTTTAATCTCACTGACTGCTTTTGCCGCAGCAGCATCATTAACTGTAATACGTACAATTTCACTTCCAGCCTGATAAAGCGCTAAAATTTGTGAAACGGTTTTATCGATATCTGATGTTGCCGTATCCGTCATGGATTGAATCGCAACAGGTTGATTGCCACCAATTTTAATATTACCAATAGAAACTGTATGCGTTAAATGATTTTCGTTCATATTGCCTCTTTTCTTTGCTTATTTGTTTTAAAATTTCATCACTTAATCTATTTTAAAACATTTTTATCATGATATGTCTTTTGTATGATATAAGGTAGAACATGATCATAAGATACTACTCATTTGATTCATTGATACTTAATATTGTAGTTGAATTTTTAAAACATCATTTTTCCAGTCAATGGCACTTGCCGACCAACACCAAAAGGTCTTGCTGAAACAATTAATGTCAAAGGCGCTTGTTGACGCTTGAACTCACTTTGAGCAATTAATTGTTTGACTTGTTGATGAATAGCTGGGTCAATATTATGGACTGTTTTTTTCAATGAATCTTTTTCAGACTGTTGTAACACTTGGTCATCTAAATACCATTGAAGTAATGCATCTAACTCAGGATAATCCGGTAATGTATCACTATCTTTTTGATCAGCAGATAGCTCTGCAGAAGGAGCTTTATCAAGAATATTTTGCGGAATTATAGAATCATAATGCGCATTAATAAAATATGATAACTCATAGACTTGCTGCTTATAAAGATCTCCAATACAATTTAATGCGCCACACATATCACCATACAAAGTTGCATAGCCAACCGCAGCCTCACTTTTATTACCTGTGGTTAATGGTAAAGCACCATCATTATTTGAGAAAGCCATGACAATTCGACCTCGAATACGAGCCTGAATATTTTCACGTGTTATCTGACTCAGTTTGCGATTAAATGATTTTTCAAATTCATCACAAGCTGATTGATATAATGAGTCAATGGAGTGTGTATAAAGATCAATGCCTAAATTATCACATAATTGTTGTGCATCAATTAAACTTTCTGAGCTTGAATAGCAGCTTGGCATAGCAATTGCAATAACATTCTCAGATCCAAGTGCTATTGTTGCAATAGCTAATGTCAAAGCACTATCAATCCCGCCAGAACACCCCACCACTACTTTTTTAAAGTTGTTTTTCTTCAAATAATCTGTTAGCCCACAACACAACTGATCTAAGATAAATCTCATTTTTGGTGAAGATGGATCAGATCCATTTGCTGATGGGAAATGGGCCATATCCACCATGAAACAATGCGGCTGAAAACGTTTAGCCTCAATGGGATCATATGGTGCCTTTGTGACACTACTGGCGCCTTGGTAAACTAAGCCATCATAGCCACCAACTTGGTTGACTTGTACAATCGGACACCCTAACTGTTGACTTTTTGTTTGAAGTAATGCGGTATATTGATCGTGCTGATTGACAATAGATGGTTTAGCAACCAGCATAATGGCACAGTCAATAGGCTTGTGTTGATTGTCTTGAGCTAATAACACATCTTGACCCAGTCCAATGAGTAACCGATGATTCCGCCATTGAATCGATTCAGCCCCTATTCCTGAAGATAAGTGACGCTTTTCTTGACTAATGGGTGCATCATTTAAATGTTTCTTGGTCACTTGGCTAATACATTTGCCTTGATCAATCAAAACCGCTTGACTATAGTAGTATTGATTTTGCTTGACAACTATGCCAATTAAAACAGCAGTTTTTTCAATTTTTGTTGCGTTTTTAATGACTTGTAATGCATTTTCCTGTTCTTGAAAAAATGTTTCGGTCCAAATTGCATCTTGTGGATAATAACCACTTAGCGCCATTTCAGAAAATACAATTAAATCAGCTTTTTTATACTGTTGAATCACATCGATAATGGCATTTTGATTTGATTGAAAATCATTAATTTGATAATTTAATTGTGCTAAACATATTTGCATCATTTTATAACTCTTCTAAGCTTTTAAACGAATTCCTCGAGATAATAAATACCAAACAAAAATATATAATCCAATTGTGAATAACACAATTGCACTTAACGCCCAATATGGATCAACTGATGAGGCACCAATAAATCCATAACGCACAAAATCAACAATATAAAATAATGGATTGAATTTCGCAATTGTCTGCCAAATGCCCGGTAAAGCATCTAATTGATAAAACACACCACCTAAATAGGTCAACGGTGTTAAAATAAACATGGAAAAAATCGTTGTATCATCAAATTTTTGTGAAAAAATGCCATTCAGCAATCCACCTAAAGCAAATAAAGCGCCACAAAAAAGAAACCCTAAAATAACGAATAAATAATGATGCATACCATCAGTTGTAAATCCACCAAATAAATAAGCAACAATACTGACTAAAATTCCAACCGAAAATCCACGGAATAGACCACCTGATAAATAACCTAAAATAATTAAGTGATTATTTGCTGGAGAAACAAGCAATTCTTCAATCGCCTTTGAAAAACGAGCACCAAAGAATGAACTAACGACATTATTATAGCTATTATTAATCACCGCCATGATAATTAATCCAGGTGTAATAAACTGCATATAACTAAAATCGCCAATCATCCCAACTTTTGCACCAACGACTTTACCAAAAATAAGAAAATATAATGAAATGGTAATAACAGATGGTAATAGTGTTTGGGGCCATATACGTAAAATACGTATTACCTCTTTGCGAAATAATGTTAAATAAATAATCCAATAAGCACGAAACGGCATATTACGACAATACCTCCTGAGTGTTATGATTTTGTTGTGCCATATCCAAAAATAACTTTTCAAGTTTAGCAGTTTTAGTTTTAACCCCTAAAACCTCAATATTTTGTGATGTTAATTCAGCAAAAATGGCATTTAATGATACATTTTTATCAACTTCAATTTCAATAGTTACATCATCACAAATGCTAATGTCACCAACCGATAATGATAATGGCTGTGAAGTATCTAAAGGATGTTTAAGATCACATACATAAATTTCTTTATCTAAAGAACGTAACAGACTTTTCATATCAGAGCTTTTGTGAACGCGCCCTTGATTAATTAATGCAATCCGGTTGCACATACTTTCAGCTTCTTCTAGATAATGCGTCGTTAAGATAATTGTTAATCCTTCACGATTTAATTTTTCCATCAGAACCCATAGTGATTGGCGTAATTCCACATCCACACCAGCAGTTGGCTCGTCTAAAATCAATAACCGAGGTTTATGAACCAATGCTCGAGCAACCATTAATCGACGTTTCATGCCACCGGATAAAAAACGCACTTGTGTATGCCGCTTGTCCCATAAAGCCATTTCAGAAAGCAACATGGTCATTTGTTCAGTTGCTTCATGACGTGGAATACCAAAAAAGCCAGCTTGATTATGTAGAATTTGCCATGGAGTTTCAAAAATATTTAAGTTAACTTCTTGAGGCATAACACCTAAATAACGACGTGCTTTTTGGTAATCTTTTTCAATATCATAACCAAAAATTTTAATCTGTCCTTCACTAAGATTCACTAATGAAGAGATCATGCCGAGCGTTGTTGATTTTCCTGCACCATTTGGCCCTAATAAAGCAAAAAAATCCCCTGGTGAGACTGAGAAGCTAATATTGTCAACCGCCTTAAAGCCACCTTTATAAGTTTTGCTAACATTGATGAGTTCTAATGCTTTTGTTTGTGTCATAGAATGCTATTTAATATGTTTGGAAAATGAATAATGAGTCAATTATAACAAGACAAAAGCTATAAGACTAAGCAGTTTTGCATATTTCTAATTTTTAGATGCTAGAAAACCGCTTATCTAATCTTCAATCACATTTTCAGGTCGATAACGTTGGCACAGATTAACAAACTTAGGCATGGTTATAAGCCAATAAAAAATAATTGCGGTTATGATCGTAATCAACACTGTTGTGACAACGGCAAATAAACTAACAATAACCCATTCAAACCAAAGATACCCTACAAATGGTAAAATAAAAGCAAAAATTTTAGCACCTGAAACAATGGCTGATTGTGTTAGCGCATACACCAAAATAACAAGCGTTAATGACAATACAACTAAACGTAAATCACTCGGGTTGAGGGTTAATAATACCAATGAAAGAATACTAAATATACCTGCGCCCATCCAGCGCTTTTGAGGGGCAAAAGCGCCCATACTAATCGGTGCTGCCATATAGCCAATGATATTATAGCCCGTAACAATCACCATTAATCCTGCCCAACTATCAGCCTTGATTAAAAAAATACTGGCCAAAATAAAGTTTAACCACATTGCTCGGCGTGAAATCCGGTGGACCGGATGCAATTGGGCAAAAAAACCTGGCATTTGGCGTTCTGATGACATTGCATAAAGCATTCTAGAAGCAGACCCCATATAAGTATATCCCGCGGCAGAAGGACTAATAACACTATCAGCAATCAATAAAATAACTAGAAAGTTAATGCCTAATAAAATAGCCAGCTTCATCAGTGG
This sequence comes from uncultured Francisellaceae bacterium, assembly GCA_964485635.1. GTDB lineage: Bacteria > Pseudomonadota > Gammaproteobacteria > Francisellales > Francisellaceae > CAZAJS01. Next base: position 1,162 of record CAZAJS010000068.1, on the reverse strand, counting down.
CGAGCCAAAATTAAGTCCACTCCATCCACCTTTTGCAACTAATACATCATGTGGCACCGCGGCCATAAAGGCAAACTGAAGTAACATATAAAGCCCTAATGTTATTAGCACTGATAAGACAATAGCTAATGGAATTGTTCGTTGTGGCTTTTTTACTTCACTTGTATATGAAACAATGGTTTGAAATCCGTTAAATGAATAAAGTAAACCAGCATTAACAATAGCCATTATGGCAGCAAAAAAACCATAATGTTCATTATTCGTTTCCAGATGAAAATTGGTCATGGCTGTTGAACCATTTTGCTTCTCAGTAAAAGCCGCAATTAAAAAAACAATGACTGCAAATAAAGGAACAAAAACTTTAAAAACAGTGGCAACATTATTGATTTTTGATAATAATTTAACGCCATAATAATTAATCATTAAATAACCAATCAACAATGCTAAGGCAAACAGTTTCCCATCGACGGTCAAGGCACCATTGTGCATCAAAATATTATTTAAATTAGACCGATCAGCTAAAACACCACCTAAATATTGTGTTGTTGCTTGAGCTTCTGTAGCAATAATCACGACAACTGCAAACCAATTAGCAAACGCAAATGGCATGCCAAAAATAGGATTATGTGATAAAGCACTTGCTCGAACTGTTGCACCTCTGACGGGAAATTGACGGACAATCACTGAGAAACAAAGTCCCACTGAAATCATAATCATTGCAGCAAAAAACCAAGATAGAAAACTCCAATTACCGGCTTGAGCCGCCCCTAATTGTGCACTAAAAAGCCAGCCAGAGCCAACCATACAGGTCATGCTGATTAAAACAGCACTAAATAATGAAACAGATTTGTTATGCACACTCATGATGATGCCCTTATGACTCAGTTTAAAATTACATTATCATGATTTATTAATCGACAATATCCACCTTGCCGCGATGTTTTTGACACGCGTTTACAAAATTAGGAGCGGTAGCCATCCAATAAAAAATCATTGACACGGCAATTGCCAATACAAAAGAAACAATAACAGGCAATAGCATATAATGATAAAGTTCGATCACAACAAGCATTGTCCAAAGGTAAACTAAAAAAGGCAAAGCAAAGTGAAAAATCAATTTAACCTGTCCTTGACCTGATTGTGTTAACCCCTAAACTAACAT
>CAZAJS010000067.1:0-6760 GCA_964485635.1 uncultured Francisellaceae bacterium | reverse complement strand
TATAAAACGCTTAGAATCAGCAATCACTTCCTCTTTTGATCACTCCAAATGTCTAATTTTTTAGAGAATTAAGTCAATGAACCTAACACAATTAAAAAATAAATCAATTCCAGAACTTGTTGAACTTGCTCAAGCACTTGGCTTTGAAGCAACAGCCCGCGTCCGTAAACAAGAGCTTATTTTCAACATTCTCAAAGGTCACGCCACTAAGGGTGAAGATATCTATGGCGAAGGCATTTTAGAAGTCCTACAAGATGGGTATGGCTTTTTACGATCAGCCGATAGTTCATATTTTGCGAGTCCTGATGATATTTATGTCTCTCCAACATTTATTCGTAAATTAAATTTACGAACGGGTGACAGCATTATTGGTAAAATTCGCCCACCTAAAGATAATGAACGCTATTTTGCTGTTAAACACATTGATAGTGTTAATTTTGACTCACCAGAAATGGCGCGCACAAAAATATTATTTGAAAACTTAACGCCAGAATATGCCCGAGAACGCTTATTTATGGAACTTGGGAATGGTTCTAGCGAAGATATTACTGCACGTGTCATTGATTTAGCAGCGCCCTTTGGTAAAGGACAACGTGGCTTGATTGTCGCTCCGCCTAAAACGGGTAAAACAATCATGATGCAAAATATCGCCACATCCATCGCTAAACGTTACCCTGAGACCAATTTAATTGTCTTGCTCATTGATGAACGTCCTGAAGAAGTTACAGAAATGCAACGATCTGTTCGTGGTGAAGTTGTTGCCAGTACATTTGATGAGCCTGCATCACGTCATGTCCAGTTAGCTGAAATTGTCATTGAAAAAGCCAAACGCTTGGTTGAACACAAACAGGATGTTGTCATTTTATTAGACTCTATTACGCGTTTAGCTCGGGCCTATAACACAACATCTCCGGCCTCTGGACGTGTCTTATCTGGTGGTGTTGAAGCCAATGCGCTTCAAAAACCTAAACGCTTTTTTGGTGCTGCCAGAAACACTTCTGAAGGTGGTAGCTTAACCATTATTGCCACCGCTTTAGTTGAAACTGGTTCTAAAATGGATGAGGTCATTTTTGAAGAGTTCAAAGGAACAGGCAATATGGAGCTACACCTAGATCGCAAGATCTCAGAACGTCGCATTTATCCGGCTATCAGTTTTGGTCGCTCTGGAACACGTCGTGAAGAGCTTTTAACCGATCCACAAGAGTTACAAAAGCTATGGATTCTACGCAAAATATTGCACGAAATGGAAGATACACAAGCCATGGAGTTTTTAACCGATAAACTGAAACAAACTCGAACAAATGAAGAGTTTTTTGACACAATGAAACGAGGTTAACCTTAACGAATGGCAACTTGTTATCTTGACTTACGCGATTTTATCGCTGATTTAGCAGCAGATGGTAATTTAAAACGTATTAAAAATCCAATTTCGCCGCACTTAGAGATGACTGAAATCTCACGTCGCGTTTTAGAACAAGGCGGCCCGGCATTATTATTTGAAAACCCTGATGGCTTTAATATGCCGGTTTTGACAAACCTGTTTGGGCATCAAGACCGTATTGTTAAAGCTTTAGGACTAGACGATGAACACGATCTTCGCCAGCTTGGGCAATTATTAGCTTATCTCAAATCCCCCGAACCACCGAAAGGATTCAAAGCGGCTTTTCGCCAATTACCTTTGTTGAAAAAATTAATGACCATGTCACCAAAACTAATTCGCAACCCTGTTTGTCAAGAGGTTGTGATTGAGCGTGATCATATTGATTTTTATCAATGGCCCATTCAACATTGTTGGCCTAATGATGCTGGACCTTTGATCACTTGGGGACTAACGGTGACGAATAGCTTACGCAAGAATCGATTAAATTTAGGAATTTATCGACAACAAGTCATTGGTCGCAACCGCATTATTATGCGTTGGCTGCACCACCGAGGTGGCGCATTAGATTATCAGGCATGGCAACAACAGTATCCTGAGACCCCTTTTCCCGTCTGTGTTGCATTAGGGGCAGATCCGGCGACAACACTTGGTGCAGTAACCCCTATTCCTGATACATTATCAGAATATGCTTTTTCAGGACTATTACGAGGGCAAAAAACCCCAATTGCAAAAGCATTAACCAATGATTTAGAAGTCCCGGCAAATGCCGAGATTATTCTTGAAGGTTATATCTATCCTAATGATACAGCACCAGAAGGCCCCTTTGGCGACCACACTGGCTATTATAATGAAGTTGAAACATTTCCAGTCATGACGGTTGAAAAAATCACCCACCGGCATAACCCAATTTACCATTCAACCTATACAGGCCGTCCGCCAGATGAACCCGCTGTATTAGGTAAAGCATTTAATGAAATTTTTATTCCTTTACTGCAACAGCAATTTCCAGAAATTATCGACTTTTACCTGCCTCCAGAAGGCTGCTCATATCGACTAGCTATTGTCAGCATCAAGAAACAATATCCTGGCCATGCGAAACGTGTCATGATGGGGGTTTGGTCATTCTTACGTCAATTCATGTATACAAAGTTTGTTATTGTCGTTGATGCCGATATTAATATCCGTACGTGGCCAGATGTTATTTGGGCGATTACGACACGCATGGATCCAACTCGTGATACGACCCTAGTCGATCATACACCCATTGATTATTTAGATTTTGCCTCACCTGAATCAGGTCTAGGTTCTAAAATGGGATTAGATGCAACAAATAAATGGTCCGGTGAAACCCATCGTGAATGGGGTGAAGAGATTTCTATGGATTCTGATGTAAAAGAAAAAATTGATAACCTATGGGAAGATTTAGGACTATAGAAACTAACATATTATATAAGGCGATCACCAATATAACCTCTAGATATTTTGATAAGCGTTTTATTTAGATTGGATTTTTTGTACGATTTGCATTCCATGACGAATGGGTAAAAGCATATTATGTAAATCAGGATGATTGACAATAACTTGATTCAACTGATCCATTGCCTGACCTCTTGGATCATTTTCCGGATCTAACACTTGTCCCCGCCATAACACATCATCAATCATAATCATACCACGATCTGACAAACGTTCTAAAATCACATTAAAATACGTTAAAACTTGTTTTTTATCTGCATCAATAAATGCAAAATCAATAGCCTGATCAAAGGTTGACAACCAATCACTTGCATTTTGTTCAACACATGTGATTTTTTGTCCTTCATGATGTTGTCTGATGGCTTGCTCAGCTAATTGTCTGCCAGCCTGCCCTGGCCGATCAATGGTATAAACCTTAGCATTCCAAGGTGATGCCTCAGCCATGACCAATGCTGATAATCCAGTATATGTGCCAACATCAACTAACACATTCGGCTGTAATGCTTCAACGAAAAAATGCATCAATTGACCGACCATTGTTTCACTTAACATCTGTGCGCCATGGACTTGTGCATAAGTTGCCTTTTTTAATTGCTCTAATGATGTAGACTGTCTTGAGGTATGTGCCAGACAATATTCCCAAATTGCTGGATCAATAAAACTCGATGTCATGCTGACTCCTTGTTAATAGGTCGACGATCTCAATCGTTAGTATAGACGATTCTTTCTTTATGCGCAAAACGGACCGTTAAGGCTTGATCAATCGCTTTAACTGATCTATGCTAATTAATATGACCGGTTAACAATACGACCCATGCACTCTTTAGCCGATATAAAACAATACTTCGCCAATGATATCGCGACCAATAATCAAGTAATTATTGACCAACTTGCTTCAGATGTGACACTGATCAATCAGATCAGTCATCATATTATTAACAGCGGTGGCAAGCGCTTGCGCCCTTTGCTTGTGATGATGGTAGCCAATGCTGTAGATTACCAACATATGGATCATTATCGTGCTGCGGCTGTGATCGAATTTATTCATACCGCAACCCTCTTACATGATGATGTCGTTGATGATTCTCACCTTCGCCGAGGTAAAGCCACAGCAAATGCAGAATTTGGTAACCCCGCAAGTGTTTTAACAGGTGATTTTTTATATTCTCGGGCTTTTCAAATTATGGTCGCACTGAATGATATGGCGATCATGGAAGTACTAGCCAATGCAACAAATAAAATTTCAGAAGGTGAAGTGTTACAATTACTCCATAGTCACCAACCAGATTTATCAACAGATGATTACTTAAATATTATTTATTGTAAAACGGCTAAATTGTTTGAAGCAGCCTGTGAAGTAGGCGTTATTTTAAAATCACCAGACCATCAAATGCGTCAGCCCTTGAAACAATATGGCATGCATTTAGGCAATGCTTTTCAAATTGCTGATGATGTGCTTGATTATACGGCTGATGCCGACACAATGGGAAAAAATGTTGGTGATGATTTAGCAGAAGGCAAAGTTACACTGCCATTAATCTTAGCACAACAAACTGCCACCCCTGAACAAATCCAAATTATTCAATCTGCTTTACAACAAGGCCACACGGATGAGATTGAAAACGTTATCAGTATTTTACATCAAACCAACGCTTTAGAACAAAGTTATCAATGGGCACTTGGTGAGGCAGAAAAAGCTAGTGCATGCTTAAAAGTATTACCAGATAGTCCTGCTAAACAAGCACTTGAATTATTACCTAAACTAGCGGTATCACGCCAAGCGTAGGCTATAAATTTGTTTTTCATCATAATCTATGCTAGAATAATCAATCGATCTGATAAAATGGCTTACTTTGCCTAGGATATACGTTTAAACCACTCAAACAGTTGGAGTTTTAAATGAAAAATAAACGCATTAAAATTTGTGACACACCCGTTGAACCTGGTGAGTCAGCTAGTTTGGCCTTGCCATTACCTGAGATTTATTCATGCACCCCTATGTATATGCCGGTTCGTGTTATTAATGGAAAAGATGAAGGCCCTTGCACCGTTATCTACTCTGTTGTCAATGGTAATGAACTCAATGGCCTTGAGATTATCAACCAACTATTAGCTCATGAAAGTTTAAATGAAATTAAAGGAACCATCATTGCGATTCCTGTTTTAAATATTTTTGGCATGATGCACCACCCTAAATTGCTTCCAAATAATGAGAGTTTAGCTGAATGCTTTCCTGGCAATGAAAGTGGCTCTTACGGCCAACGTGTTGCTTCAATGATTACTGAAGAAATTCTTAAAAAGGCTGATTACTGTATTGAGCTTCAAACAGGTGATATTCATCATGAAAAACTGCCTCAAATTTACTGTAGTTTTAATGACAATAATGCCCGAAAATTAGCGCAAACTTTCCAAGCACCGGTGATCACTGAAGTAGATGTTGAAAGCTCTTCATTGCGCTCTTCATTAGCTAAATTAAATGTTCCACTTTTAGTCTATGAAGCCGGTGAGGCATTACGTTTTAATGACTCAGCAATTCATGTTGGACTTAATGGTGTTTTAAACATTTTGAATGATATTGAAATGATTGACGGGTTAGAAAAAACGAATGATGAAACAATTCAACCAGTTTTTTCCCAAGATGAAGATTGGCTATTATCACCGCGTAGTGGGATTTTTAATAGCCAAGTTACTTTAGGTGATATGATTACTAAAGGTCAAGTTGTCGGGCGTATTGCTGATCCATTAAGTCCTGACTTTGAAGAAAACATCAAGTCAACCTATGATGGTATCGTCGTCGGAATCAATACACATCCTTTAATGTATGAAGGACAACCTATTTTAAAAATCGCCTCTTTTATCGATAATTCACGTGCTGAGTCAACCATTGAACAATGGGAAGAAATGCAGCCTGATGATAAACAAGACTAATCAAAACTAATAAGGTTTTATTATGTCAACAAAAACACAACGTTTTTCCCTTGTTGGAATTTTAATTTGGATCATCTGTGGATCCTTCTTTTTGTATGAATTTCTTTTGCGTACAGTTGTCGGGACCTTTGAACATGAAATTATGAATTCACTTAACATCGGTTTAGTGGTCTTCGGAATTATTAGTTCAAGCGCCTACCAAATTGCTTATGGATTTATGCAATTGCCTGTTGGTTTTTTAACAGCGCGTTTTGGTCTGAAAAAAGCAGGCTTGTTTGCTGCATTACTATGCGGGATTGCAACCTTCCTGTTCGGAATGTCTACAGGCGCCTTTAGCGCCATTTCTTTCCGTGTCTTAATGGGTATTGGATCAGCTTTTGGCTTCATTTGTGTGTTAGTGGCTGTCTATGATTGGATTCCACGCAAGCATATTGGCCTTTTTATTGGTTTATCACAATTTATTGGGACCCTTGGCCCGATGGCTGCCGGCGCGCCATTAAGCCTCGTTGAATCAAAAGGTTTAGCAACATGGAATACAGTTTTTTATATCCTTGGTGTTGTTGGGGTTGTTATCGCGATTTTATTTTTCTTATTTGTTCGCAATAATGACCGCCGTGAAGATCCTACTGATGTGACTATTATTCAATCAAAAGAACCGATTTTAAAAAGCTTACCTAAGATTTTAGCACGTAAAGAAACGTGGTTTATTGCGCTTTTTTCAGCGACAGTGTACTTTTCTATTGAATTCTTTTCTGAAAATGAAGGAAAAACCTTTATTCAAACCTATGGATATTCTGCTGATTTTTCAGCATTAATGATTACATTAACTTGGCTTGGTTATGGTATTGGCTGCCCGTTACTCGGCTTTATTTCTGACCGAATTAAGCGTCGTAGAACAGTTATGATTGGTGCATCACTCACTTGTGTCACGGGACTAAGCTGTATGTTTTATCTGACAGCGATTGAACCGATGTT
>CAZAJS010000066.1:3675-6855 GCA_964485635.1 uncultured Francisellaceae bacterium | reverse complement strand
CACTTAACAAGTAACCCAATAAAATCAAGGCAAAGATTCCAACAATCACATAGATCGCTCGTTCAACGCCGTGTGACCACTGAAAAATAAAATTAACAAGATTGAAGTTAAATAGACCGACTAATCCCCAGTTTAAACCACCAATCATGACAATAAATTGAGTAAACCAACGCATAACACTTCTCCTTAGTTTTGTGTATTCATGATCACAATAGATCAATTAATGGCAAAGTGCAAGTGTAAAATCACAATTATTGATCATGCCGATCTACGCGTTGGTTAACGCCATTGAGCAAATCATGAGGGATGGTATTAGCTGCCGCGGCAATGGTATCAGCTGGTAACTTTGGTCCCCAAAGCGTGACGCTTGTGCCGATGGTAATATGCTGAGCAATGTCGGTAATATCGACTTGTAGCATATCCATTGAAACACGACCAATAATCGGGCATAAATGACCGTCAATTAAAACCGGAGTGTTGGGTTGAATGTTGCGTGGGTAACCATCACCATAGCCAATGGCAACGAGTGCAATCATCCGTGGTTTGGTTGCTTGAAAAGTACGATTGTAGCCAACGGTCTGACCCGTCTGGATCGGGTAATAATCAATAATATGGCTGGTTAAATGCATCACAGGGTGCAAGGGCGCTCCTAGCGTATTGGCCCCGTATAGACCAATGCCCGGTCGGATTGTATTAAGCCAGTCATGATGCTGATGATATCGGTTGATCACGCCGGCTGAATTGCAAGCGCTAATATATTTTAAATTTTTTCCAGCAGTTAAGTGGTAGAAACGTTGTAATTGTTGCTGTGTAAATGGATCATCCGGGATTTCCGCTTGGGCTAGATGGGTTAAAGCATGGCAATCAGTCATTGGTTGTTGTTGCTGGATGTTTTGATAAAGTTGTTCAAATGCCTCAGAAGTCAGACCAAGACGATTCATGCCGGTATTAACCTTAAGCCAAAATCCTGCAGAAGGGGGGTGTGTCAGCCAATGATATTGTTTCGTTTGATAAATAATCGGGGTTAAATCATATTGCTTTAGCAGATCAGCTTGATCAGGTCGCATAAACCCTGAGAAAATTAAAATCGGGGTTGTGATATGGGCTTGGCGTAAAGCAATACCTTCTTGAATATGCGCAACCCCTAAAAAGTCAACCTCAGTGCCAATCGCGCTGGCCACATTCATTAATCCATGGCCATACGCATTGCCTTTGATCATAGCAATAATTGTGGCGTTGGTTTGTTGTTGAAACCAAGCAACATTGGCTTTTAAAGCACGATGGCTAATGGTGGCAGTCGCATGAGGCATGGTAATTTTGTAATGTTTAGTCAGATTGTCTTTTCTATTATAAAACAATTATGGTGCATTAGGGAGGCTGATCAAGAAAAAAGCGCTGTTAATTACTTGCCGTTGATTTTATTTAATGCGTATAATCACACTGAAGTTATATCAATTAAATTTTAGGTAATATAGGTATTATATGACTGGGCAAATCAATGACCTATCCGTGTGGCATCTTATCAGTGGGGCAAGTAATTTTGTCCAATTGATATTGTTGATTTTATTAATTGGCTCAATTAGTTCATGGGCGATTATGATTCAACGAGCTCAAGTTTTAAAAGCGGCAAAAAATGAAGCCTATGAATTTAGTGCCGAATTTTGGGCGAATGATGCGATCACGACGCTTTATCAAAAATACACTCAACAGATGAAAAGCAATGATTTAATGGGATTGCGGTTATTATTTGTTAATGGTTATACAGAGTTTGTACGCTTGTATCAACAAGGGATCACAGGCAAGCCATTGATTGAAGGCGTTGAACGAGCAATGCGTGTCAGTATTATGGAGCAAACGGATCAACTTGAAAAGCAAATCTCCTTGCTTGGTGCGATTGCCTCTGTCGCCCCTTATGTGGGGTTGCTTGGCACGGTCTGGGGGATTATGGCGGCTTTTACTTCTTTAAGTGGTGTTAGTCAAGTCACGATTGCTATGATTGCCCCTCATATTGCTGAGGCCTTGATTGCCACTGCGATGGGGTTAGTTGTCGCGATTCCTGCTGTGATGGGGTATAACCATTTATCAAAAGGGGTTGATCAGACCGTATTGTTGTATGAAAACTTCCAAGATGAGTTTTGTACATTGCTTTATCAGCAAGCTTATACGTCAAAAGTGTCAGACGCTCAGAGGTGACTTATGCAACCAAGGCGATCACGACGGCTTAAACGTCAATCAATGGTTAATATTAATATTGTCCCTTATATTGATGTTATGTTGGTATTGTTGGTGATTTTTATGATCACAACGCCGGTATTGCAGCAAGGGGTTGATGTGAATTTGCCGAAAGCCCAAGCACAAAAGGTAGCCCCAAAACCGGAAAAACCGATTGTTGTGACAGTTGATGCCTCAGGCCAGCTATATTTGAATGATGCCAAACAGCCTTTATCGGTTGATCAGCTAGCACAAAAAATCAAACAAAATATGGGGCAAACTTCCGAAAAGACGGTTTATGTTCGTGGTGATGCATCTGCAAAATATGGCGATGTGGTTGCTGCGATGGCTTCTTTGCAACGATCTGGAGTGACCAAAATAGGACTCGTCACCGATGCGCCAAATTCGTGAATTTTTCGAACAAATCTGGCAAGATCAAGCCACTCGAGCAAAATGGTTATCCATCAGTGTTCATGTGATGCTAGTGCTTGGTTTAGTCATTCTTGGTTGGCAATATGGTTCACAATCATCAAAAGCCACTTCTGGACCGACGCCACAACCAGCCGATCAAACAAAACCCATTCACACGCAAGCCATTTCAACAAATCAATTAAAACAAAAACAAGCGGCTTATGAAGGCTATCAGTTACAACAGCAAGCTGATCAGGCGCAAAAAAGGTTAGCAAAAGCACAACAACAAGCGCAAAAAGCCTATGCCCAAGCGCAAGCAGAAAAAGCCCGATTAGCCAAAGAAAAAGCGCGTCAACAAGCTAAACGTAAAGCAGAAGCGAAACGTCAGGCCGAGAAAGCCGCCAAAGAAAAGGCCGAAAAGCAACAAGCGGCTGAAAAACAACAACAAGCCGATGCGCAACAACAAGCAGAAAAAGATAAACAAAAAGAAAAAGCCGCCAAGCGTCAAGCTGCTCAAGCAAAAGCACAAGCTAAGAAACAGGCGGAAGCAAAAAAGCA
>CAZAJS010000066.1:0-3575 GCA_964485635.1 uncultured Francisellaceae bacterium | reverse complement strand
GTCAAGCTGCTCAAGCAAAAGCACAAGCTAAGAAACAGGCGGAAGCAAAAAAGCAAGCCGAAGCTAAGCGAAAACAGGTCGCCGCGCAACGGCAGGCAGCGTTAGCTAAGTATGGACAGCTTTATACCCAAATTGTGCGTTCAAATTGGAATAACCCCTTTCAAGACAGCCAGTTAAGCGCTACAGTTCAATTTCAGATTGATCAAAATGGGCGCGCGTATGGTATTAAAATTATTGACAGTAGTGGCAATGATGTTTTTGATCGGCAGTTAACATTAGCCATTCAAAAATCACGCTTTCAATTACCCAGCGATGCTAAATTACGCAAAGCGATATTAAGTGAGCCCATTAAAGCGAATTTTCAATAAAAGGAGCAGACAATGAAACGATGGTTGCAATGGCTTTTTGCCAGTATCTGCATGTTTGGCATGCTATCAGCCGCGCCAGCAGCATTAACATTAAATGTCAATCAGGGAGTGGATAAGCCATTTACCTTAGCATTAGTCCCTTTTTCTGGTCAAACGGTCACATCAAGTCAAGCCCCAGATGGCGTTGAGCAAGTGATTGACAATGATTTAGCGCATTCAGGCCGCTTTACTATTAAGCAACAAGGACTCCCTGAAACCCCAAATGATGCGGAGTCGATTCATTGGGATGACTGGCAGTCGGATTATATTTTATTAGGCCATATCACTCAAAGTTCTGGTCAGGGCTATGATGTAACATACCAGCTTGCGACGAAAGCAACCCATCAAGTCATTAGTGCCCGTCGTTTTAAAGACGTTGCCCCAAGTCAGTTTAGACAATTAGGCCATCAGATTAGTAATTATATTTTTAAAGCCGTTACGGGCCATGAGGGTTATTTTACGTCTAAGATTGCTTATGTGAATGTATCGGATCCGTATGATTCAAGCCATGCGGTTTATCGTTTAATCGTTTCAGATTATGATGGCGCAAATAGTCAAGTCATCTTAGAGCAAACAGGCAATCCGATTGCCTCACCAACTTGGTCGCCAGATGGCAAGTCGCTGGCGTTTGTGACCTACTACGAAGGCGGTATGGCGATTTATCGCATTCGAATTAATGATGGTTATTTTCAACTGTTATCAAATTATCCTGGGATTAATAGTTCACCAGCTTGGTCGCCAGATGGTAAGACCTTAGCGGTAGCCTTGTCACAAGGTCAGTCAGATCATACTGATTTGTATTTGATGAACCTGAAAAACCAACGACTTTATAAGAAGTTTGCTTTTTCAGGCAGTAGTACGGCACCGGCATGGTCACCCGATGGACAAAAGATTGCTTTCACATCAAATCAAGATGGCAATCCACAAGTCTTTATGCTTGACATGGCAAAAGGTGAAAGTCAGCGCTTATCACCCTCGAATACCTTTCAATCCTTTGATCCTTCATTTGCACCTAATGGGCATAGCATTGTATTTATGCAAGAAGATAACAAAGGTGATGGGACTCATATTGTCAAAATGAATTTGGATTCGCATCAAATCACCCAATTAAGCCATGGTGACATGGATGCCTCTCCAAGTGTCGCTCCTGGCGGACAAATGGTATTATATTCAGCCGGTGGAGAAGACCAAGGCCACTTGGCGATGGTATCGATCAATGGTAAAATACGTTTAACATTACCGAAGCATTTTAAGGGAGTGGCTCGCTCACCGAGCTGGTCACCGATTAATTTTAATTAGGGGATAACGAATCAAATGAAGCCGATTCAAAGATTCAAACGGTTGGCCGTATTGGCAATGCTGATCAGTAGCAGCATGATGATCAATGGCTGTACTGATGCGCAAACGTTACAAAAGCAAGCAATTGGGCCGACAGGTCCGTCAGAACATCGTTAACATTAGGAGAAAGAGAATGACAAAGCATTTATGGATTGTTGGTTTAGGTGCAACGGTTTTATTATCAGGTTGTGCTTCGATGCAACAAGGGCCGATTGATGGTATTGGGCCAAGTGGTTATGCCAGTGATTTAGTCAAGGATGTCCAACCGAAAAGTTTGCGCAGTGAAAGTATTATTGATAATAAGTCGGATTATAGTCGTATTGAAATCGCGCAAATGGAATCTGAATTGGCAAACATGCCGTGTAAGACGGTTCATTTTGCGTTTGATAAATACCAGTTAAAAGCGAAATATCATAGTTGTTTAGATCAAGCGGCTGAGTATTTACAAAAACATGGTCAGGTGATTCGTCTTGCGGGTCATACAGATCCACGAGGCAGTGAAAAATATAACTTTAACTTAGGGCAAAAACGGGCACAAGCGGTTGAGAAATACTTAGAGTCAAAAGGGGTTCCATCAGACCAGATTTGCACGGTGAGCTTTGGTAAGCTAAGACCGGCGGCTGATCCAAAAGATTTTTACCAACAGTATTGCCCATCAGATACAATCGATGCCTCATGCAAGCAAAAAGCTCGTGATCATGCTTATTACTTAGATCGTCGGACGGTGTTAGAGTTTGGTCAACGTTGTGAAGCAGATTAATCATTAACATCACGGGGCGAAATGCAATGGGCCTATTGCCAAGCCACTTAAAGCGTCAAAGAGGTTTTACCTTAGTTGAGCTAAGCTTGGTCATTGCGATTATTAGTTTAGTGTTGGCCATTAGTGTTCCTTTTTATGCGCACCAAGTTGCTCGAGCGAATTTGTCAAAAGCGGTTAGCACCGCAACGAGGGCACAGCAATATGCCTCAATTGATGGTTTTCAAACCCCTAATCAACGAATCAAAGCATTAACGAACAAGATTGTCCCAACCATTGAAGTCGATACTTTATCTGCTCCAGACCAGGGGCAATTAATTTTTCATCTAACAGGTCATTTGCCCGGTAACAATGACAATTGTCAAATTGTTTATCAAGCCTTGGCTGATCACTGGGCCTGTGGTGTTGCCGATGGTGTTTGTTCGCAAAAAGTGGTTGATGAAATGTGTACCACGGCAGAAATATTATCAGAAAGTAATGATACCGATGATACTAGTAGTACCGAGACCACGGATGATACTAGCAGTACAGATGATTCCTCCGAGATTCAAGAATGGTCAGGCAGTGGGGTTTTACTCAAGCCTGGTGATCAGGTGCGGTATAATGGCGGGATTTATGAGGTGCTACAAGAACATGAGACTCAGCCTGATTGGGCACCGGATGTTGCAATTTCGCTATTTAGCTACCAAGGTCCGGCTGAGTAATTTTATCAAAAGCCAGTTCGTTAAGACTTGTCAAAGCGGGCTGATTTCGGTATGATAAGTCTGTTGTTTAAGGAGAGGTGGCCGAGTGGTCGAAGGCGCACGCCTGGAAAGTGTGTATACGGCAACGTATCGAGGGTTCGAATCCCTCTCTCTCCGCCATTATAATCAGTCTTTTTTGAATCAAGCATGTATTTGATAAGCCAGTCAACAAAGCGAGCAATCAGTGTGTTAAGACTTTGTTTGATTCGCGTGATAATTTTCTAATAATTTTTTTCCAACAGCTGTGTCCGTGGCGATTAATGTTTTTTTGCCACACCGAGGACAGCCCTTGTATTGTGTGCTTAAGCGCCATACGGAATACACGATGCC
>CAZAJS010000065.1:0-6897 GCA_964485635.1 uncultured Francisellaceae bacterium | reverse complement strand
GAAATGATGCCTCCCGAACAACAGCAAAGGCTTCAGGCAATAATTGATCTAAAGACGCGCCCTGTTGGTACCGTGTTTTAAATTCATCTGTTTTTTCACGCAACTGTTGATCAGTTAAGGCTTGCATTGTTGATTCAAGCGCATTAATCGATGCTACCTGCTTTGATAGCTTTTTAATTAAACGCTGATTCCGCGTTCCAAATATTTTTTTTAACATAAATGTTGGTTTCCGGTTAATTATAAGCATTCTTTTAGTTACAATTATAGCCTAATTTTCGGCTTAACTAAACGGTCATGGTCTAAAAAATGAAATCAAGCCCTTCAATTAAGACACTTTTTGACACACAACATGATATTTTACGCCAAGCACAGTCACATTTACAAGCAACGCGTGATGCGCGTTATGCCCTAAAACAAATACCACACCCTTATCTGTCTTATTTAGCAGTAGCTTTATTTACCGGAAAAAAACTAATTTTATATACAGATTGGCCAGAAATGTTAGCAAAGTGTCGTGAAAATAATGCATCGTTAATCGCTACTATTCAAAACCATACCACTTTCAAACAGCTCAATAGTCTTGAAGTGCGCTTTGGCTATGTCGATTATTCAGCTCCTGTTGTAACGTCAAGACCCACCCCAAAACAACCATTAACAAATGGATCAATTTCTCCGGCAATGCGTCAAGCCTTTCAAAATCTTGCTTCACACATTGACGATCAAAAAACACAAAAAGCCATTGAACAACTGTTAAAGCGTAACGTTTATGAATAAGCAACACCTCTTATTTGATTTAGATGGGACTTTAATCAATACAGTGCCAGATATTACATCGGCCATTAATCGAATGACATCGAGGTTAGGTTGGTCGCCTTACTCTGAACAGCAAGTGGCTCATGTGATTGGCCGCGGTATTTCTCAAACCATTTATCAATTATTAGTACAACGCTTTGATCCAAGCACGGCTTTAAAATGGCAGCAAGAGGCGGTTGAGTTAACACAGCAAGCCTATTTGACTTTACCAATGCAAAAAACCACAATTTATCCAAAAGTAGCTGAAACATTACATTATTTAGCAAATAGCCGGATAAAAATGGCGGTTGTCACCAATAAATCACAACCCGCGGCACAAGCTGTTTTATCTCACCTTGGAATTCTTGATTACTTTGATGCCGTTTTGGGAGCCGATCAAATTGGCTGTTATAAACCACACCCAGCATTACTCCAAGCCGGTTTAAATAAACTGAATGCCACACAAAAGACTACCTATTTTATTGGTGACTCAAAAACAGACTGGCAAGCGGCACGTTATTTAAGTCTAGACTTATTGATGGTCACTTATGGCTATGCCAACGGTCTTGACGTCCGTCAATCATTGCCAGCGACAGGCTACTTAGATCATTTTGATGACATTTTAAATTGGCTTGATTATTAAAAGCTCACCTGATGCTATCATTAAAAATTGATCATTCTGATTTTTTTATCGACACTAATACCCCATCATGCAATTGATAAATCACATCCATTTGCTGAGCTAGCTGTTGGTCGTGCGTGACAACAATAAAGCTAGTATTAAGCTGTTGGCTTAGTTGACACATTAAGTCAAAAACAGCCTGAGAACGTGTCTCATCTAAATTACCCGTTGGTTCATCCGCTAATACACAATCCGGTTGCGTTACAAGCGCTCGCGCAATCGCAACACGTTGTCGCTCACCACCGGATAGCTCAGCTGGCGCATAGTTGACCCGGTGTGATAAGCCAACTGTTTGAAGTAATTGACTGGCTTGTTGCTTGATTGCGCCGACATTGGCTTTTTTACGTAACATTAAAGGCATCATGACATTTTGTAAGGCTGAAAACTCAGGTAACAAGTGATGCAATTGATAAATAAACCCTAAGTGATGATTTCGCAGCAACGCACGACCATTAGCTGAACGATTATCAAACCGTTGCCCAGCTAAAAAGACTTGCCCCTTTGTAGGCCGATCAAGCCCGCCTAACATATTCAGCAATGTTGTTTTACCTGAACCAGACAATCCTAAAATTGCCACTTTTTGACCCTGCTCAACAGCTAAGTTAATATCAGCAAGCACGGTATTAGTTTGTTTCCCATCACGATAAACTTTTTGAATATGACGACTGTCTAAAACATAATTACTCATAACGTAACGCCTCAACTGGTTGAACGCGAGAAGCACTCCACGCCGGATAAAGTGTTGCTAAAAAGCTTAATAACAACGCCGCAGCTGATACATGCCACACGTCTGACCACACAAGCTTAGAAGGCACATAATCTATTTGATATACACTGGCATTTAAAAATTGAACGCCAAATGCATGTTGAATCCACTCCACAATAGCTGTTGCATTAACTGACAACAAAACACCAAGACCTAAACCAATCAAAATGCCAATCACACCAATCGCTAGACCTTGTACAACAAAAATAGCAATGATTTGTTTCGAAGAGGCCCCCATTGTTCGTAAAATTGCAATATCAGAACGCTTATCTGTCACAACCATTACAAGTGATGATAATAAATTAAAAATGGCTACAGCAATAATCAATAACAAAATAAAAAACATCATCGTTTTTTCCATATTCAACGCATCAAAAAAGCTTTTGTTATCATCACTCCAATCTTGCGCAATATAATTGCCCGGCAAAATCGATTGATTCAACAATTGCTTTAACCTAGGTGCTTGATAAATATCATTCATGCCTAACTGTAATGCTGTTGGACCGGACTGTTGATAAAGCACTTGCGCATCATCAATATTCATCAATGCATAATGCGCATCATATTGATAACTAACTGAAAAAATACCTGCAACCGTAAATCGTTTTAAACGCGGTGTTACTCCTGCTGGTGATACCGAGGCTTTTGGAACAACCATCGTGACTTTATCACCTACCCCAACACCAAGATTCTTTGCCAAGGTTTTGCCTAAAACAATATTAAATTGTCCCTTTTTTAAGTTTTTCAAATCACCTCGTGCCATATGTTGGTCAATTGGCACAACCTTTGATTCTTGTTTCGGGTCAATTCCTTGTGCCATGACGAAAGCATTTTGCCCTTGATTTGATAGAATTCCTTGCCCTTCTACTAACGGTGCAGCACCGGTGACTTGTGATGTTTGAGATTGAATTGAATCCGCTAATTTCGGCCAATGGTCAATAGCACCATTAAGCTTATAAACTTTAACCGGCGGAACCATCATTAAAACGCGTTTTTTTATTTGACTATCAAATCCATTCATCACCGACATAACAGTAATCAAAACAGCCACACCAAGTGCAATCCCAATAAAAGAAATCGCCGCAATAATCGAAATAAAATGGTTGCGCTTTTTTGCACGCAGATAGCGTAAACCAATAAATAAAGAAATCGGTCGGAACACCGTCAAATCCTTTTGAATTTTTATAGCATAAAAGCAATTATACCAAATACTCAGGCAAAAAAAAATTGAATTTATTTTGAATCAATGATGAAAAATGTCTGACGGCGACCTACTTTCACCTAGCGTAAGCTAGACTATCATCGGCGCAAATATGTTTCACTTCTGAGTTCGACATGGGATCAGGTGGTGCCATATTGCTATTTCCATCAGACATTTTTATCGTATCAAAGAAGCAACAAGCTGACAAGGGGGATTTGATAAATTTATAACTTATTTTTCTGATCATGCTTGATACAGACTTTTAATGTATCAACGATGTGCTCGATAGCATCCTCAGAAAGTTGTTGTAAATCTGCAAAACTTAACGGCCGGTGCATCAAAGTACTAAAAGCATTTCTAATCGCTGGGCTCTTGGCCTTTTCAGAAAAAAGCGTGACAGATGGACGACACAACGCCTGGCCTAAATGCACAATGCCGGTATCAGGACCAAGCACTGCGGTTGATTTTTTCATTAAACACATTAGCTCAGATAAATTTAATTCAGGCAATACATGTATGTGTGACACTTCATGAGCAATAGCTTTAGCTCGTTGGTATTCTGAATCATTGCCCCATGTTAAAAATACTGGCTCATTTAACTGCATGATTATTTTTTGATATACAGAAACACTTGGGACTTTTAATGCATCAGATGCACCTGGGACAATTAAAATAAAGTTAGCAACGTTAGGTAATACCTCAGGCAAGGTTGCATGACTTTCAAAAAGTGGCCACGACCAATTCAAATAAGATTCAAAAGACGATTGTGGCTGTTTTAAAACCGCTAAAACTAAACGTAAGTTGCGTTCAAAAATATTGGTTTGATAATCAATAAAGACTTTATGAGAATAAAAAAGACTTGCCGCATTTTCTCTTGCTGCCGACCAACTAAACCCCCAGCGCTGCTTACCTCGAATTAACCAAGCGACCCAAGCACTTTTGAGCAACCCTTGTAAATCAATCACATAATCAAAGTCAAATGAACGTAATCCGCGGGCCTCACTTAAACGTTTTAAACAATGCACCTGATCAATGAATGGCATATTTTGTGGCAATTCAGCCAACTTTGCATCAACTACCCAATGAATTTCAGCAGATGGCAACACTTGACGGATCATCGGCACAACAATGGCACTATGGACAATATCTCCAAGTGCAGATAGGCGAACAAGACATATTTTACACAAACGCTACTCCTTGTGATGTTGTGAATCTTGATTTTCCTCAGAAGCACCTGAATGCCGCCCCTGTATTTCATTACCATTAACGTTAAGTTTAAGATGCAATGGCGCATCTTGACCTTGCTGTACTGGCGGATTCAACAAGGCTTGGTAGAATGCAGCTTGGTCAATATCTTGGTTATCTTGCGGCGTTATTTGAATTGTTAATTGATCCGGCTGATCTAAAAATTTTGCAATTCCATGATAGATTTCACCCCAAACAGTGGATCTTCCAGACTCATCCACCCACTGATTTAGGTGGCCTTGCACCTTTTCAGTTAAAGTCTTTGATGAGTCTGATCCAACCATATCCGCTGCAATTGTCATTACAAATTCGACTAAAGCTTGGTTATCAATTTGAAAATCTAACTTTTTAAACTCAATCTTTTGGTCTTGGTTTTGCTGAATCTTTAAAGCAGGCTGCTTAGTTTCAGGTTGCAGCAACACAAAAGGCAGTGCATCCTTTCCTAAAACAGCTTCACTATCAAAATCAACCTTACCTAAATCTTCCATTGCTAATGTCCAATTTGCCACCGATTTATTGTCTAATTGACTATCAACACCGCCTTTCCCCTGCAACGTCCATTGGTAATACTGCGTCTGATCAGACGATTTGCTTGTGGATTTTGTTTGTGAATTATTCTCTGCTAATGCCTGAATAACAGGCTTAGCTTCTGGAAACATCCCGTTGATTTCAGAAACACTCAATTTTGTTTGTACATCAACTGTGTATTTAGATTGGGCAATTTGCGTTGACCCAAGCACATCACGCCATTGGGAAATCAACTGTGACAAGGCTACTGAATCAAAATTAATATTCACTAGCTTATAATGACTCTCAATAGCAAAATGGCTATCTTGCTGAGTCTGAATATCAAATGATAAGGTTTGTTTATCAGCATCATGCGTTGCATGAAAAGTCACTTGAGGATGGAGCTCTGGCACCCAGCTCCATCGCGACCGTAACAAGTCAAATGGATCGCTCAGCTGACCTTGCAAACCAAAATCTTTGACATGGGCTTGTTTTAATGCATCAACAAATTGTTTTTGCGCCCAGCTTGAAAAGTCGACCTGATCCTGTTGTTTGACTGTAGATGGTAAATGCTGCTTGACCCACTGTTCAACTGGCCAGTCAACATTAGCTAATACGATTTGTGCATTACCAATCTTACGATCACTGTTGTCAGCTTGAAGATCAACTTCTAGTTTACCACTGGCAACATGATACGTTAAGTTCAAGTGATAAATCACATCTTGGCATAATTGCATAAGCCCTTTTTGGCAAGCCGGTATCTTGACATCACGAAAAGCAACTTGAATCTCTGAGTCAACTGTTTGATGAACAAAATCAATCCCTTTAGATTTAATCGTGCCTGCTGTCAGTATAGGATCATCGTCTTGTTGTTTTGTCATATCAACTTGGCCTAATGCTAATGTACCATCGGCGGACTGTGTCACATCATGATAGTTTAAATGCCAATTCGGCATTATCTGGTGTACCACACCGACGAATTCTTTGGCTTGCTGTGTCGCGGTAATCGAATCAGCAGAGAATGCCGGCGGTTGTTTTTTAACATCACGCTGTTTTGGCGTATTGATTTTTTGATCAGACATTAAGCTTGATGGAATAATTTGACTATCTTGCTTAAAAATGCTGTTCATTTGCATTTGCTGTTCATTTGCATATCCATTACCTAAATACATGAAAGCTGTCAATGCCAGCCACCATTGATGTTTGTAATGATGCTTATTTAATTTCATAAATAATCCGCCTAATAGTTTCAATGTTTTCAACACAACCAGCCTTTAACTATCGCTGGTATATTATAAATGGTTTTATAGCCTGATTCAATCAAACAACTGATGATGGATCCGTGGTTGTTATGTTTCAGGTATGACTTTTTTTGATTTTTTCATTAAGTAATAAGCCACAGGCACGATAATCAAAGAAAATAACGAACCTAATAGCATGCCAAAAATAATCACCATTCCAATTTGTTGACGCGCATTAATACCGAACTCACCACTATACAACAATGGCAATGCACCTAAAATCATTGTCACAGATGTCATAATAATCGGACGTAATCGACGAGCAGCCCCATGCAAAATGGAATACTCTAAACTATTGCCTTGAGACAGTAGCTGATTAGCAAACTGAACAATCAACACCCCATGCTTGGCAATTAAACCAATCAAAGTAATTAAACCTCTTTGGGTATATAAATTTAGTTGT
>CAZAJS010000064.1:0-6921 GCA_964485635.1 uncultured Francisellaceae bacterium | reverse complement strand
TATGGCCAAGTCGACGAGCTTGAGGTCGTTGCTGAATATCGTGTTGAAATCAGCGTGCCGGATCAAATTATTAAAGACGTGATTGCCGCTTTAGTCCAAGCCCACCCTTATGAACAACCAGCCTACAGCGCTTGGCAAGTTGACTTTGCCGGCTAACACGATTCAAACCGATCGACTTAAAACAACAAAGCCAGCAATCGCTGGCTTTTTATTTGATCCATCTTAAGCTAATCTTATGACAATAACTTCTCGCGTAAAGGCCCCGCCCAACGCTCAATATTCTGATTGACCTGATCCGGTGAGACCGTTTGCATCTGACGATTGCGTAAAATAGGTTGACCACTAATCCAAACATCCGTGACTTGATGCCGTCCTGCCGCATAAACCAGCTGAGAAATGGGAGAATAAACTGGCTGAGTCGACACATCACTCAAATCCACCGCAATAAGATCAGCTTGTTTGCCAACTTCAATCGAACCAATTTGATCAGCCAAGCCTAATGCTTTTGCCCCATTGATCGTAGCCATTTCTAAAACTTGATAAGCCGGCAAAGCCTCTGTTCCGGATTGTAGCTTACCTAAAAAGGCCGCCGATTTCATCTCTCCAAAAAAGTCCAAATCATTATTACTCGCAGCCCCATCCGTGCCTAAAGCCACATTGACCCCTGCTTTTAAAAGCGCATCAACTCGTGCCATGCCACTGGCCAACTTCATATTACTCTCCGGACAATGCACCACAGACGCACCACTTTTGACCAACCAGCTTAGATCAGTTGCATCCATCTGTGTCATGTGCACGGCCATAAAACGTGAATGCAACCAGCCCTTTTGTCCATAATACGCTACCGGTGATTGACCTGTTTGCTGTTTAAAATCCGCAACCTCTTTCGCCGTTTCATGCATATGAATATGCACCGGTACTTGATAAGCGTTTGACCAATCCGTGACTTGCTGCATAATCGCATCATTCACCGTATAAGGCGCATGTGGCCCTAATGTCGCCTGCAATCGCTCTTTGGAATCATGATATTTTTGCAACAAAGCTTGTGAAGCGGCTGCATAGTCTGCTGGATCTGACACCCATGGCAAAGCAAAGGCAAACCAACAATGTGTCAAACGACCCCGTAACCCGACATCCTTTAAGGCTCTAGCCACCGCTTCTGGGAAAAAATAATGATCATTAACACAAGTCACCCCGGTTTGCACGCTTTCCACCGCCGCATGGGCCGTGCCATCATAGACCATTTGATCCGATAAACTGGCTTGCTCAGCCGGCCAAATATAATCATTTAACCATTCATCTAACGGCAAATCATCTGCTAATCCCCGCAACACATTCATCGCTAAATGCGTATGGGCATTGACAAAGCCGGCACTGATCACATGGGTTGGATAATCCACATGTGTGATGGCTTGATAGTGTTCAAACACTTCACTATGTGGCATCAAGGCAAGAATCTCACCTTGGTCAATCACAATGGCATATTGATGATAAACGGTTTGTGCAGGGATAATTGGAACGACCCACTTAGCAGTTAAAATCGTATCGACTTGGCGCATAAAAAGCTCATAAATTCGCAATGATTCAGTGGCTGTTAGTCTAGCAATTTTGCTAGCTAAATACCATGACAAAGTCTTAGCGAATCAATGAAACCTTGCCTCTTAGCTTAAAAATTGCGACACTGACAGCTAAAAGCGAAATAAGGAAATCAGCATGACAACATTTGATGTGATCTGTATTGGTGGCGGCAGTGGCGGTATTGCTGCCGGTGTCCAAGCCGCAAAACTCGGCCAACGGGTGGCCGTTATTGAACAAAATGACTTAGGTGGCGCCTGTGTCAATCGTGGTTGTGTGCCTAAAAAGGCGATGTGGCATGCGGCCGATTTATTAGAAAAACTGCATCACGATGCCCCAGGCTATGGCATTCAATGTTCAGACATCCAATTTGACTGGGCCACTTTAAAACAAAGTATTGATCAGTATATTAATAATATTCACAACGCTTATCAACGGCGCTTCGAAGGTTTAAATATTACCCATTATGCCCAACATGCCCGTCTAACCGATGCCCACACAGTCCAATTAGATGACGGGACGACCTTGACCGGACAACATATTTTTCTAGCCCCTGGGGGCAGCCCATCACGTCCGACCAACATTCCAGGCGCCGAGCATGGCATCACCTCAGATGAATTTTTTGAACTCGAGACACAACCGCAAAAAGCCGTTGTCGTCGGAGCAGGTTATATCGGCGTTGAAATTGCCGGTGTCTTTAATGGACTTGGGACTGAAACGCATTTATTGATCCGAAAAGACCAACCCCTGCGCGGCTTTGATCAATCCATTCGCCAAGGACTCATGGAGGCCAGCGCACAGCTTGGCCTGTCCATTCACACCCATACCGAAATCACACAAGTGGACAAAGCCCAAGACGGGACATTAAACCTAAAGTTGAATACAGGTGAAACAATCACAGATGTCGATTGCCTGCTCTGGGCCATTGGCCGTCATGCCAATACAGAGACACTTGGTTTAGAACAAGCCGGTGTAGCTACCCAATCGGATGGGAAAATTCAAATCGATCAATGGCAACAAACCAGCCAAGCGCATATTTATGCCTTAGGTGATGCCACCGATGCCCCAGAACTCACACCCGTGGCCATTGCCGCCGGACGACGGTTAGCCAGACGCCTATTTAATGGGGAGTCTGAATTAAAGCTTGACACGACCTATGTACCAACCGTGGTCTTTTCCCACCCACCAATTGGCACCGTTGGCATGAGCCAAGAACAAGCCATTGAACATTTTGGCCAAGACGACGTCACCATTCACCAGGCTCGCTTTAGCGCATTGTATTCGGCTGTCCCTGGCACACGGCTGCCGACCATCATGAAACTTGTCACAGTCGGTCAACGACAAACCGTTGTGGGCTGTCATATGCTCGGTCATTTTGTCGATGAAATTCTTCAAGGGGTAGCTGTTGCTGTTCAAATGGGTGCAAGCAAGGCCGATTTTGATAATACCATCGCCATTCACCCAACGAGTGGAGAAGAGCTAGTTACCATGTAATGGTCATGTCACTGGCTTACTGAATCATGATCTTACATAAACCGATTTAAACTAGCTGCCCGGCTATCGATATAATTTCCTTGGAAAAAAGACACAATATCTTTGACTAAAAAATCAATCTCAGGATGCACCACAAAGCGGGCATGTGCCGTATCATCGGCTTGAATCAAAACCGTTTGCATCCCATATTCTTTTGCCGCGGCCAGATTATGTGACGAGTCTTCAAAAAAGACCGCTTTCATTGGATCAATGCCATTCGCCGCGAGCGCATGATCATAAAACTTTGGGCTAGGTTTCGGTAAAAAACCAGTACATTCTAATGTCACAACCCCATCAAATAAGCGATTAAATCCTAAATGCTTCATCACCCGTTTTGTATGCCCTCGGGAGGCATTCGTCCAAACATAAGTTTGTTTACCCTCTTCACGCAATCGATTTAACGTAAACAACAACGCCGGATCCATCGATAAATGATCTAAGGAAACTTGGTTAACATGATCAAAATATGCCTGAGGATCCACATCGTGATAATACATCAACCCATGAAGTGTAGTGCCAAAGCGATGATAATAATCATCACGAATAAATGCAGCTTCATCGTGATCAACTTGCAACGTTTGTTGAATAAACTCATTCATTAACGCCATTTGCTGATCAAAAAAACCACTATCACTCCGATATAACGTATTGTCTAAATCAAATACATAATAAGTTTGGTCAAGATGCTCCATATAACCTCTTTTACGCCCGCTTTCCTCAATATTAGCTATTACTCTAACATAATTTAAGCCAAGCAAACCATGCGGATTTGAAACCTGAGTGATTTTCATCTATCTTTAAAGTATTACCTAAGACAAAAGGAGCGGACAAATGGAACGAACCTCAATGGAATACGATGTTGTCATTGTCGGAGCCGGTCCCGCAGGCCTGAGTGCCGCAATTAAATTAAAACAACAAGACACCCATGATCAATGGCAAATCTGTGTCTTAGAAAAAGGCGCGGAAGTCGGAGCACATATTTTATCCGGTGCCGTCTTTGAACCGCATGCATTAAACGAATTGCTACCAGATTGGGCTGAGGATGAAAGCCATCCTTTCCAAACACCGGTGAAAAAAGATCGATTTGAATGGTTCAGTGCCAATAAAGGTTGGCGACTACCGTCATCTTTATTACCCAAAGAGCTCAAAAACCGAGGTAATTATATTGTTTCATTAGGCAATGTTTGCCGTTGGCTAGCTGAAAAAGCCGAAAACTTAGGGGTGGATGTGTTCCCCGGCTTTCCCGGGGCTAAGGCCTTATTTGATAAGAAAAATCAACGGGTTATTGGCGTTCGAACGGGCGATTTTGGCCTTGATCATGACGGACAGGCCAAAGCAACGTACGAACCCGGCGTGGATATTTATGCCAAATATACCTTACTCGGTGAAGGCACACGCGGTTCGATCAGCCAACAAATCATCAACCATTTTCACTTAGATCAAGATTCCGATCCACAAACTTATGGATTGGGAATGAAAGAGTTATGGCAAATCGATCCGGCCAACCATCAACCGGGACTTGTGATGCATACCGCCGGCTGGCCCATGGATCGGCATACATGGGGAGGATCATTTGTTTATCATCTCCAAGATAACCAAGTCGCCATTGGCTATGTGATAGGGCTAGACTATCAAAACCCTTATTTATCACCTTTTGATGAATTTCAACGCTTTAAAACACATCCAAAAATTGCAACCATGCTCAAAGGCGGCAAACGCTTAAGCTATGGGGCGCGTGCCATTAATGAAGGTGGATTACAATCCCTTCCAGAGCTGACTTTCCCCGGGGGTGCTTTAATCGGATGCAGTGCTGGTTTTGTTAATGTCGCTAAAATCAAAGGCAGTCATAACGCCATGAAAAGCGGCATGTTAGCCGCTAATGCCATTGCTAAGCAGTTAACAAGCACCCAACCAGAGGACTATTTATCTGATTACCCTGAAGCAGTCAAACACTCTCGTATTTATCAAGAACTTCACACACAGCGTAACTTTCGCAGAGCTGTGTCTAAGTGGGGCATGATCCTTGGGTCTTTATATAATGGTCTTGATTTAAAACTATTGCGTGGCCGTGTCCCTTGGACACTCCACCATCAAACACCGGATCATCAATCCTTAAAACCCAAACAACATTGCCAGCCCATTGATTATCCAAAACCGGATGATATTTTAACGTTTGATCGGACCACCAGTGTGGCTTTATCGAATGTCAATCATGAAACCAATCAACCTTGTCATTTACAACTAACGGATCCCAAGATCCCAGTTCAATACAATTTAGCGCATTATGATGCACCGGAACAACGTTATTGCCCGGCCCAAGTTTATGAAATTGTGACAGATCGTGATACACAACAACCTTATTTACAAATCAACTTTGCCAATTGTATCCATTGCAAAACCTGTGATATTAAAGATCCAAAACAAAATATTCATTGGACCCCTCCTGAAGGCGGTGGCGGGCC
Source organism: uncultured Francisellaceae bacterium (assembly GCA_964485635.1). Lineage (GTDB taxonomy): Bacteria > Pseudomonadota > Gammaproteobacteria > Francisellales > Francisellaceae > CAZAJS01. The sequence continues at coordinate 1,351 of CAZAJS010000064.1, read as the reverse complement.
AAATTATCCGAATATGTGAGTACGATTATTTTTTTAAGAATCAGGCAGATTACAATACGAATTTTGCCTGATTAATGCAAAAGGCGTATTATAAGCCAAGCTTCAAGCAAAAAATCCTGTGATAATGGCCCCGACTGACAAGGCACCTAACATTGTTGCTTGACCAGTATTTGACAGATCTGATACATTGTTTAAATTCTTATCATGATTTATTGCCTCTGGAAGAGATTTACCGAATGTTAAGCCAGTATAAGCGAAACTTGAGGTAAATGCTTCAGCTACATTTGAACCGGTTAATTTTGAATCTTTGTCTTTGTTGGGTAAAAACAGTTTTTTCCAATTTTGCATTTCATGTTTCAATGTGCTAAAAAATGGTTTTCCTTGAACCGATTCTAAACCACTTGGAATACTGAACCATTCAATTAGCTTAAAACTGACTTATCGAATAATTATTCCCAGAGCTTATAAAAATGATTCACCGGACCATGCCCTTTCCCGACACTGGTATCTTTGCTTGCAAGAATGGCTTGTGATAGATATTGTTTAGCTTTTTTACAAGCATTTAAATAAGTATTCTTTTGACTGATAAAACTAGCAATTGCCGCGGATAATGTACAGCCTGTCCCATGCGTATTGTGAGAGTTAATTCGTTGGGTGGATAATACGGCTTGTTCTTGATGGCTGAAAAATAAATCATCCGAGTTGACCGAATGTTCGTGCCCCCCTTTTAATAATACTGCTTCAGGCCCTAAATCTAATAATTTTTTGCCTAATAAATATTTCCCTCCATTTGACAAAACCAATTGTTTGGCCTCCGGGAGATTTGGAGTAATCAGACTGACAAGCGGGATTAATTTTGTTTTTAAAGCCTCCATGGCATCCATCTGTAATAACGCATCCCCACTTTTGGCAAACATCACAGGATCAAGGACAATAGGAATCCCATGCGCATTTTGTTGTATGAAAGCGGCAACAAGCTCGATAATGTCAGTTGAAAATAACATACCAATTTTAATCGCATCAGGCGTAATATCATCAAAAATGGCGTTTAATTGCGCCTCAATGCATTCTAGTGACACATTGTAAATCTGCCGAACACCGCAAGTATTTTGTATCGGGATTGCAGTCAAAACGCTCATCCCATAACCACCTGTCGCGGAAAAAGTTTTTAAATCTGCTTGAATTCCAGCGCCACCAGATCCGTCGAATCCAGCAATAGATAAACATTTATATTTCATGGGGCTTCTCCAAAATGCGTGAATGGGGTCAATGCTAAACCATCGTAATGGCGTCCATTTTTGTGCAAAACAACCTCGGAAGTATCATTAATCCATCCGACGACTTTCATGGT
>CAZAJS010000063.1:0-6988 GCA_964485635.1 uncultured Francisellaceae bacterium | reverse complement strand
AAGATCTTACCATTTTTGATCAGAATAGGTTGCAATATATGGCAAATTATCATCATCAAAAAACGCGCCACCTACATATAAAGGCCCTATTTGACTAATGGCTAATGATAAAATATTATTATTAAATCCTCCTTCAAGTGGGCCACTACCTAAATCTCGCCATTGATCATTATATCGTGCAATATACCGTTGGCCATTATTATCAGTAAAAGCACCACCGACATACAGTTGACCTAATGAATCGACGGTCATGGCTTCAATGGCATTATTAAATTCTATATCTGTCGGCCCTTGACCTAAGTCACTCCAAGCTGTCCCATCATATTGCGCAACATGATAGTCCTCATTACCTGTTAATGTAAAATCCCCTGCCGCATAAAGCACCCCTTCATTTTCCAATGAATAAGCCTCTTGACCACTTGGAGACGTTTCACCACCACTTAATGGGCCAACGCCATCAAGAGTTAATTCTGTAGCAGCATTATTATTTACACTTGGCTGATTTGTTTGCTTAGCATAAATATAACAAACGCCTGTCTGGCCCGTTTCTGAGTCAAATGCAGCCATTTGTTTTGTTGCAACAGGCGTATTTTGTGAGTCTGGTGCGGATGTATTGGTATCAAAACAACTATTCGGGCAATGCGTTTGATCACACCAATTTTGATCATCATAAATTTCAAAACCATCTAATGCGCCTGACCATGATACTTCCACGGTTTGTGGATCATTAGTAAAGTTTTCTAACTCAATTGCTTTAACAGCCGGATATTGCTCATCAATCCGAGTAAAAACACCAGAGGCTTGCACTTTAAACGGTGTACTGACTGAAGTAGCTAAATTATTATCACTTGCAGGATCTAACTGTAATGTATAATCCCCGCCTGTTGCATTTTTATCATTTGTAATGGTTATTACACACTGACCACCATCATGTGTGATAGTTTGATTGGCACAATTAGAATCATCAATGCTAAAATCACTATCAGCAGGACTCGAAGCTTGATTAATAATATTACTTAAATCACCGACCTGCCAATCAAATGAAGATGGATTGCTCAATGTTACTGAAACAGTATTATCATCATTTTCCAAAAAACCAAAATTTGAGTTATCAATATTGATATCCACACCGGCAACATTAATTGATGCAACAGCTTGGTTGGTAAAACCATCTACATCATAATCAACTGCCAATTCACCATTTTGACTTCCTTGACGCCATGCATTATCTCCAGCTTGTAAAGTTATTTGACAAGATTGACCGCTATTAATCGTCTGACCTTGACAATCATTTTGTGCAATACTGACATTCTGTAAACCATATGACGTAAACGAGGTGCCCGTGATCGTCATCGTTTGGTCAGATAAGTTGGTTAACGTGGCGTTTTGCGTTCCTGGCTGATTGAAGGTTAACCCAGTTAGCTGGACTGGACCATCCTCGACTGATAATTTAGGATAAAAATCGCCTGCATTAGCCGCATATAATTGAACATTTTCATTTGTCTCATTACCTTCTAAGGCATCAATCACTGATTGAGTTGCTAAAATTGATTCTGCACTTTGCTGAACGACAATGCTAAATGTCTGTGTTTCATTCGGCGCTAAAGGGGTTGAACTGGTAATCGTGGAATTACTCTCATCAGCCTGTCCTCCCTCGACTTGGCTCCAATCAAGTTCTGCTAATAAATTTTCACCACCGACATTATCTAATCCACTTAAATCTAAAGTTGGATACTGTAATGTGCGTTGACTTGTATTGCGAACAGTGATTTGAAACCGTCCTGCTGGAAATATAACTGGTGTCCCTGCTTGAGAGTCGATTTCAAGCCGTTGTGGTAATTGGCTCGCAGCAACATAATTCAAGGAACTGTCTTGATTCAACGGAATTGTAAATGTTTGGTTAATTGTCCCTGAGACCTTTAAATCAAAATCGCCAGATACATCACCACCATCACTGGTTGGATCAAATTTTACATGGATGTAACAAATTTCATTGGGTGCTAATGTGGCACCTTGACCTTGGTAATAGCAGTTTTGGCCTTGGCTTGCATCTTGAATGGTGATATCTACATCAGTTGCCGAAGGCAAGTCAAGCCCATCAATAAACACATCAGAATCAGTTTGATTCACCACACGTGCCATACTTGTTAAAAACACATCAGCACTTGCTTTAAAATCAACTGATTGACCGTTACGTACTTGTTCTGGGGCATTAAGCTGTGTCTGGATATCCATCCCATGAGGCGTTTTACCTCCACCACCTGTTGAGCCACCACCTTGACACCCAGCAAGTGTTAGACATAACACGCCCCATAACGGTTGAAACTTTTTCCGCATTGTTTTGATCCTTCTTGATTTCTATGTATCCCAGCAACACTTTATTTTAGGCAATGATCTTTGAAAAAATCAATGGTTACCTCCGTTTAACTTAATCATACTGTTCCGGCACCCATGTTTTTATCAAATGCTGACCTAAATACTGTTGCAACTGCTGATAAAAGCTATAAATTGAACAACACATTGCATCACTTTTGAAATGTGCTTGATATTCTGTATGCTCTAAGGTTATTGACAACGTCCATGGCTGATGTGCCTTTTCACCTGATACATTAACTTGTTGGCATAAAGCATCAAGGTACTGTGTTGATAAAACCTTTGATGAAATGACACAGGCAAATTTAGTCACATGCTTTTCAATATAAGTATCAATCGGCCATAAGGTATTAACAGAAAGACGTAACTGCTGTGTATAACCATCAAGACTGACCTCGCCTTGTATGATGACAACATCATTAATAGCCACCTGTGTTTGAATTTGTTCAAATAATTCAGTAAAAACAACGACTTCCATACGTTTTGTACCATCATCAATTTGCATAATCCCCATGCGATGGCCTTTTTTCGTCTTTCTGGCTTTCATCTCAGTAATCACCCCTGCCACTGTTACTTTTTGTTTCCCTCTTGAGGCTTGTAACTGCTCTAGTGATCTAACTGATAATTGATCCAGCCAAAATCGATCAGCATCAATTAAATGCCCTGATAATGTCAGACCTAAGACTTGTTTTTCCTTAATCAGCGTCTCTCTTAAACCCCAGGCACCTTGATCAGCCACGTGTTTTGTTGTTACTTGAGAAAATTGTTGTGGGGCTTGTAGACCAAATAAATCAGACTGACCACTGCTAGAGGATTGTGCATTTTGCTCTGCAACTTTTAAAGCTGGGGTGACCTGTTGAACTAAGGTTGCTCGATTAAACCCCGCCATATCAAAAGCACCTGCATAAATTAAAAACTCCAAGGTCCGACGTGAAAACTTCTTAATATCTACGCGTTGGCAAAAATCAAATAGATCTTGAAATGCCCCACCTGATTGACGCACCTCAACAAGGTGTTCAATGACATTTTGCCCAACCCCTTTAATCGCACCAAGTCCATAAAGAACTCCATCAGCGTTTTCATTCACTGTAAAATGATACATACTTTTATTGATATCTGGTGGATCAACACGAAGCCCCATGGCCTGAGTTTCCATGACAAATGTGACTACTTTATCTGTTTTATCCATATCCGAGGATAACAAGGCAGCCATAAAAGCAGCCGGGTAGTGCGCTTTTAACCATGCTGTTTGATATGCAATTAAAGCATAGGCGGCTGAATGTGATTTATTAAAACCATAATTTGCAAACTCTTCCATCAAGTCAAAAATTTCTGTCGCTTTTTGAGGATCAATATTGTTATCCTGTGCCCCTTGTTCAAAAATTTGACGTTGTTTCGCCATTTCCTCTGGTTTTTTCTTACCCATAGCACGGCGTAAAATATCGGCAGCTCCAAGAGAGTAGTTTGCTAAAATTTGGGCAATCTGCATCACTTGCTCTTGATATAAGATGGTTCCATACGTTTCTTGAAGCACTTCTTGTAAAGCAGGGTGCGGATAACGTACCGCTTGTCGCCCATGTTTACAGTTAACAAAATCATCGACCATGCCCGAGCCTAATGGCCCTGGCCGATAAAGGGCAACTAAAGCAATAATTTCTTCAAAACAGTCTGGGGCTAATTTTTTGATAAGCTCTTTCATGCCATGAGACTCTAACTGAAATACCCCCGTTGTTTCCGCACGTTTAAGCAATTCAAACGTTTCAGGGTCATCCATCGGGACAGTATTTAAATCAATAGGCCCTTTACCCTGCTTTTGACGTTGATCATTTGCGATTTTGATAGCTGAATCAATAATCGTTAAATTACGCAGGCCTAAAAAGTCAAACTTCACTAATCCAACTGATTCAACGTCTTTTTTGTCAAACTGTGTAATTAATTGACGTGAACCTTCTTCACAACATGTTGGAGTAAAATCAGTCACCACAGTTGGGGCAATCACCACACCAGCGGCATGTTTGCCAATATTACGTGTTAGGCCTTCTAATTTAATGCCGGTTGTGACAATATGGTCAACAACTTCATCTTTTTGCCCCCACTCATATAATGGCTCACCATCAACATAAACATCCTTTAACTTAACACCTAAGTCATCGGGAACAAGTTTGGCAATTTGATCAACCAGGCCATATGGCTGCCCCATTACACGCCCAACATCACGAACAACGGCTTTAGCTGCCATGGTTCCATAAGTGATAATTTGTGAAACACTATTTTCCCCATATTTATGAGCAACATATTCAATAACATGATCACGCCCATTAATACAAAAATCAATATCAAAATCTGGCATTGAAACCCTTTCTGGGTTTAAGAAACGTTCAAATAATAGCCCGTAAGGAATCGGATCGATATCGGTAATCTTCAATGCATATGCAACTAATGAGCCTGCTCCTGATCCCCGCCCAGGCCCCACAGGAATATCATGATCCTTGGCCCATTGAATAAAATCGGCAACAATTAAAAAATAGCCTGGAAAACCCATTTGACAAATAACATCAATTTCGCGTTGTAACCGTTGTTGATACTCGGCTTTATATTGATCAACTAACTGATCATCAGACCATAATTCAAAACGTTTTTCTAACCCAGCATAAGCTTGTTGGCTGAAAAAGTCTGCCTCACTCAGTCCTTCTGGAATAGCAATTTTGGGCAAAACAGCTTGTCCTAATGTAAAAGTCACGTTACATCGCTTAGCAATCGCTAATGTATTTTCAATAGCACTAGGAAAATCTGAAAATAATGTCGCCATCTGATCGGCACTGCGTAAAAATTGTTGCTCCCTATAGCGACTAACCCGTGTTTCATCCAATAAGGTATACCCTTCATAAATCCCAACACGCACTTCATGGTCTTGATAATCTTGTGCATTTAAAAAACGGACATTATTTGTCGCAACAACGGGTATTTGATACTCAATTGCAAAAGGAATGACTTGCTGTTCATACAGGGTTTCATGCGGATGGCCCGTTCGTGTTAATTCGATAAAAAAGCAATTTACCCCAAATAATCCTTGATAAAATTCAATCAGATCTTGACCTTGTTGGGAGTGCGTGCTGACCAAGCATTGGCCAATTTCTCCATCTAAGGCCCCACTAAGGCCAATAAGCCCTTGAAATCTTTCTGGTATTAGCCAGTCATTCGGAATCACAGGAATGCCATTAAGTCGATCGGCATCTAAGTAGCTTTGAGAAATAAGCTCGACTAGATTCTGATATCCTTGTTGTGTTTCTGCTAACAAAGTTAATCGATAAACACGCCCGCCTTGCCGGCCATAATGCCAAATATCGCAACCAAAAATGGGTTTAATCCCATGAGCTAACGCTTGTTCATAAAATTTAACAGCTCCGAATAAGTTAACCACATCGGTCATCGCAACAGCTGGAATATGGCGATGTTGACAAGCTTTTAAAAGTGGATCTAGGCGTACCAAACTATCCACTAAGGAATATTCAGTATGGACATGAAGATGACAAAAAGCGTTCATAATAATCTGTTTTGACTAGGTCATAGCTTATTGTAGCATGTTTCGTATTGCCTCAAAATAGCTTTTATTTTTTCCTTAGACAATCCACTCAATAACCCATTAAATATTTTCCGACCCTTAACATTTCTTACCAAAAAAAAATAAACCTGCTAGCCAAATACCATTCATTTCGCTACAATCATGCTACCATCTTATCAGGACATGCCCATGCCTTTATGAAAAATCATCGGCTACGCTTTACCAAAGCCATCATTCTTATTTTGCTTCCTTTATTTGCTGTTAGCCAACAAAAACAAGATGTTTCACAAGATGCTATTGCTCATTTATTTGATTCAGAAACATCTAAAAACAATCGATCTAGCTTATTAGCACAAGTGTTCAAATGGCGCAAATCAGACAACCCAAATAATATTTGTCATGGTGTATTTATCGCCCCTGAACCAGATAAGATTGAACCTGAAGGACAAACTGCATTTAATTTTGATGATTTGACTTATCAACCTAATGGAATGAGCAAAGCTACGGGTAATGTTCAAATTAATCGCCAAGATCAACAAATTACAGCAAAAACCGCAACATTTGATCAGCAAGATACCAATAATCCAATCATCACATTAAAAGGAAACGTTGTTTTAACAACGCCTGAGCGTCAAATCATTGCCCAAAAAGGTCGATATAATCCCAATACTGAAGCCGGCCAATTGTCAAATGTATTTTATTTATTGGGTCTTCCCAAAACGATGCAACAACAATTGCATGATGCACAAAATCCAACAGAAAGTGGCATGCAACTAGCAACAGGTTATGCTCACGGACATGCTGATCGTATGGTGCAACATGATCGAAATCACTTGACACTGTATAATGCAAGCTATCAAACAAGTAGCCCCTATAGCAATGCCTGGCGAATCAAAGCAAATCAATTAGATATTGATCGAACAGTTCAACAAGGAACTGCTAAACATTCTTGGCTTTATTTAAAAGGCATTCCCGTTTTTTACTGGCCTTATATTACTTTTCCTTACGGCGATCATCGTAAAACTGGATTTTTATTTCCTGAAGCAGGGAATC
>CAZAJS010000062.1:0-7407 GCA_964485635.1 uncultured Francisellaceae bacterium | reverse complement strand
AGCAGTCTGGATTTGTTTAATCAGTTGTGCGCCTAGTTTAGGGAGTGCGGATACTAATTTCACACCAAAAAAAATTACTATTGATGGGGCAAAACGAATCGATAGTCAGCGGATTGAGCATATCTCTGGGTTAGAAGCAGGCCAAAAAGTTGATAAAAAGCAAGCAAATAAAATCATTGGAAAGCTTTATAAAACTGGTTTTTTTAAGAATGTGGCAATTAAACGAAACGAGGATCAGTTAATTCTCAAAGTTGATGAGCGGCCGGTCATTAGTTCAGTTAATATAACGGGCAATAAAAATATTCCTGAAAAGAAGTTAAAACCTGTTTTGCAGAAAATGGGCATTCAAACAGGCAATATGTTAAGCGAAAAATCGATTTTTCAATTAAAACAAGGTCTGTTAAATCAGTACCACCAACTTGGCTATACTTCAGCAACCATTGACGTTGATCAAAGTCAATTACCACGCAATCGTGTTGCTCTATCGATACATATCTCAGAAGGTAAAAAAGCCACAATTCGACGCATTAATATTTTTGGTGAGGCTGACCAATCTAATCAGATTGCTAGTCAATTACCGGTTTCGACTCCTTCAATTTGGAATTTATGGGGGTTGTTGTCATCGAAAACAACATTTTCCCCGATGCGACAGCAACAAGCGAAAGAGTCATTGCAAAATTTTTATTTAGACCATGGGTATTTAGATGCTCAAGTCACTGACAATCAAGCATCATTGACACCGGATAAAGAAAATGCTTACTTAATGATGAGTGTTGACCCAGGAGAACAATATACAGTAGGTCAAATCAATATTACGGGGTCAAGTATTGTTCCTATTGAGCAACTTAAACACCAAATAGCTTTAAAAAAAGGTCAAGTGTTTTCTAAATCAAAGCTCAAAGAAAGTGTTCAAAACATTGTCAATGTTCTGAAAAATAAAGGGTATGCATTAGCAAAAGTGACGCCTGAACCACAAATCGATGTCAATGATCATACCGTTCGCATGAATCTTAAGGTTCAGCCAGGAAAAAAAGTTTATATACGCCATGTCAACTTTAAGGGAAACAATGTCACGAATGATTATGTTTACCGGCAACGGTTACAGTACTATGAGCAAGGCGCTTATAACCAAGGAAAAATACAGGATTCGAAACTAAAATTACAACAATTACCTTATGTGCAATCGATTAATGTTGATCAAAAACCTGTTGAAGGCCATCCAGATCAGGTTGATTTAGATTACCATATTGATGAGCGAAGTGCGAACCAAATTAGTGCCAATATTGGTTACTCCCAAATGTATAAGTTTATGGTTGGCGGTAACTTGAGCATGCCTAATGTTTTAGGAACGGGTAATGCCTTTTCAATTAATGCACAATTGTCTAAGATCAGACAAAATTTAAACTTAAGCTATACAAATCCATTTTTTACTGATACAGGAATTAGCCAATCACTTTCTGCCTATATGAATCAAACAAACTATGATCGAACATCTGTAGCGAATTATCAGTTGACTCGGTATGGTGGAAATATTAATTATGGAATTCCAGCAACTTTGAATAATCAATTGAATGCTGGTGTTGGGTTTGATCATACGAGACCACGACAACCAAGTGGTGGAGAGTCATCCATTGTGTCTTATTATGATAAGACGCATGATGGTCTTGCAACCAATACGTTTCGTTTGAATTTAGGGTGGAGTTTTGATAGTACAAACCATCCATTTTTTCCAACAAAAGGCAAAAAAGCCAGTGTCCATAGTACGCTTGCGGTTCCCGGCAGTGATGTGACATGGTATAAAATTAATGCCTCTGGGGATTATTTTAAAAAACTTAATACATTTACTACATTACAAATTAGTGGGGGGATTGGTTATGGCCAAGGTTATGGCAAAACTGATCGACTTCCATTTTTTGAAAATTTTTACGGCGGCGGCTGGGGCTCTGTTCGCGGCTTTAATCAAGGAAGTCTAGGTCCTGCAGATCAATTTACGCCAAATGATGGAAAATCTAAAAAAGGCCGAGCCATTGGTGGGAACTTTGATATTCATGCCAGTATCGATTTATTGTTTCCTGTACCAGGGCTGTCTGAGCAAAGAAATGTTCAATGGGGCATGTTTCTTGATGCAGGGAATGTTTATGACACTAGCGGTTACCCAGATGGGGTTCTGTCACCAGATAAGCCTAACCCGAGTCATCCGACGTTGAATAATTTGAAATATTCAACAGGATTAGAATTACGCTGGCGTTCACCGATTGGTCCGATGGCATTTGACTTAGGATGGCCACTTAATGCGAAAGATACGGATGATGTACAAGTCTTTCAATTCCGCTTAGGTTATAATTTCACGTAATCAATTCATTGAAATATTCATCAAAGGCTCAATGATCGGTGCAATAATTTTAGAGTGAAGGCTGTACGAATAGCCAATAAAGCTATTAAATATTATACTTTTTAATTAACTTTTAAAGATATAAAACACAAGGAGATTTTATGGAATTAACAGTCAAAGCGATTGCTCAAGAGCTTCAAGCTCATGTCATTGGTGATGATACTCAATGTATTAATGACATAAAACCACTAAATCAAGCGCATAAAACATCGCTATCATTTTTATCAAACACTAAATATCAACAACAATTAGCTGATACAAATGCAGCAGCCGTGTTGGTAACCGAGCAAATGCAATCGGCTTGTCCTGTGACGGCAATTATTGTTCCAGATCCTTATTTGGCTTTTGCTAAAATTGCGCATCATTTTGATCCTAAACCGGCTAACCGGCCAGGGATTGATCCAAGTGCCAAGATTGAATCGAGTGCTAGTGTTGCAGACACTGCCAGTATTGGAGCTAATGTTGTCATTCAGGCTGAGGCGGTGATTGGGCAAAATGTTGTAATTCATGGTAATAGTGTCGTTGGCTCAAGAGCCGTGATTGGCGACCAAACAACGATTTATTCAAATGTCACGATTTATCATGATGTTAAAATAGGGCATGATTGTTTTATCCATGCTGGGGCTGTCGTTGGAAGTGATGGTTTTGGTAATGCGCCAGATGGTCAAGGTGGCTGGGTTAAAGTGCCTCAAATTGGTGGTGTTGAAATTGGCAATCATGTTGAAGTTGGTGCGAATACTACAATTGATCGTGGGACGTTAGACAATACAAAAATTGCTGATTATGTAAAAATTGACAATCTTGTTCAAGTTGCGCATAATGTTGAAATTGGACGCGGTACAGCTTTAGCTTCTGGTGTTGGTATTGCCGGTAGTACAAAAATTGGTAAAAATTGCCTATTAGGGGGTAAAGCTGGCGTTGTAGGGCATATTGAGATTTGTGATAACGTAATTTTAGCCGCAGGTGCTAGCCGATCAACAGATATTGATCAGCCAGGGATGTACGCGGGGGGATTCAGCGCAAAGCCTGTGATGGAATGGAATAAAACTGTTGCTCGTATCTTCCGGTTAGATAAATTAGCGCAACGTGTCCGAGTATTAGAAAAGAACAATAAATAAAGGTCATTATTATGAAGCTTGATATTCAATCGATTAAAAGTATTTTACCACATCGTTACCCTTTTTTATTAATTGATCGTATTACTCATTTAGATGTAGAAAATGAAACTGTTGAAGCAGTGAAAAATGTAACAGTGAATGAACCTTTTTTTAATGGGCACTTTCCAGAAGAGCCAATTATGCCAGGTGTATTAATTGTTGAAGCCATGGCTCAAGCAATGGCAGTTTTAGGTGAAAAACTGATTCAAGCTCAATTAGGTGATGCGGCAAAAGATAAAATTTTTGTACTTGCGGGGATTGATAAAGTACGCATTCGCAAGTCAGTTGTTCCTGGTGATGTCATGACACTTAAAGCATCAATTGGAAAACATAAGGGGCCTCTTTTTTGGAGTACAGCAGAGGCAATCGTTGATGGTGAATGTGTGTGTAAAGCGGAGTTAATGGCAGCACATAGGGATAAATAGTTGTGATACATCCAACGGCAATTATTTCAGAAAGCGCTCAAATAGCCAGTGATGTTACCATTGGCCCTTATAGTGTTATTGGTGAGCATGTTACGATTGGTTCTGGAACGGTTATTCAAAGTCATGTTGTCATTGGTAAAAATGCATGGATTGGTAAAAATAATCATATTTTTCAGTTCTCATCGATTGGAGAAACGCCAATTGACCGAACATTCCATGGCGAATTTTCACAATTAATCATGGGCAATAATAATATTGTTCGAGAAGGCGCGACCATTCATGGAGGGACGGCTAAAGAGCAAGGTATTACAAAGATTGGTGATGCGAATTTATTTATGAATTATATTCATATCGGACATGACTGCCAGCTTGGAAATCATATTACATTAGTCAATAATGCCAATTTAGCAGGTCATGTTCGAGTAGCTGATCGTGCGACAATCGGGGCAAATGTTGGTGTACATCAATTTTGCCAAGTTGGGGCCTATGCCTTTATTGCTCATTTAGCACTCATTGTACAAGATATTCCGGCTTTTTTAATGGTATCAGGCGGACCAACATCGCCTTCCGGTGTGAATACTGAAGGGATGAAACGAGCTGGATTTTCAACAGAAACCATTCGGGCAGTTCGTGAGGCTTATAAATTACTATATCGGAAAGGGTTACGGTTAGTTGAAGCCATTGATGCGATTGAAAAGTTGCAGCAAGAGCATCCAGAATTGCAGCATATGCTTTCAATTCTTAAAAATACGCAACGAGGTATTGTCCGATGAAGCGTATTGTTCTGGTGGCTGGAGAATTATCAGGGGATCAATTAGGTGGTTCTTTAGTTGCTGCACTTAAAAAGCAATATCCCACGGCAATTATTGAAGGAATTGGTGGGCCACAAATGCAAGCAGCAGGGCTTAATTCTTTATTTCCCATGGAGACATTGTCAGTGATGGGAATTAGTGAAGTATTAGGCAATTTATGGTCTATTTTATCGATACGACGTCAATTATTAAAACATTTGCATCATTATTTACCGGATGTGTATATAGGCATCGATGCGCCAGATTTTAATTTACCAGTTGAACAAAAGGTCAAAGCCTTAGGCGTCAAAACATTGCATTATGTCAGTCCAAGTGTTTGGGCCTGGCGTGAAGGGCGTATGAAAAAAATTAAAAAAGCAACGGATAGTGTTTTAGCCATTTTACCTTTTGAAGAGGCTTTTTATCAAAAGCATCAACATCGGGCAGTATTTGTTGGTCACCCGTTAGCAAAATCAATTGCGTATCATCCGAATCAGTCACAAGCTCGGCAACAACTTAATATTCCCATTAATGAGGCCTATTTAGCAATATTGCCAGGGAGTCGCCAACAGGAAGTTAAACGCTTATTACCTATTTTGATTCAAGCGGTGGCTAAATTAAAGCAACAAGGTTATCAATTTAAAGGACTATTACCTGTTGCAAAACCATCATTACAAAAAATTTTAACAGCATATCAAACACAATTAGACCAGTTAGGGATTTATTGTTTTAATGCGAGTGCAGCAACGATTCTAGAGGCTTCAGATTGGACAATTACCGCGTCTGGAACGGCAACATTGCAAGCAATGCTCTACAAACAACCAATGGTCGTGGCCTATCGTGTTTCATGGTTATCCAAACAAGTTGGCCGATTTTTAATTAAGACACCTTTTTTTGCGTTGCCAAATATCTTGGCAAACCGACAAGTCGTCAAAGAATTAATTCAAGATGATTGTACAGCTGACCAGTGCTATATTGAGTTAAAAAAATTAATGGATGATGCAAACTATTGTGAGCAAATTCGTCAGACATTTTTATCAATGCATCAACAGATGGATCAGGACACGAATTCACTCATTGTCTCAGAGGTGCAAAAGCAAGTTGGTAATTGTTGATTTTTGCTATTTAGTCATTTAGGTTAACAGCGTTTTATATTAAAATAGCACGTAGTAATAAATTCAACAAAATGTACCCGATTATGAGCTATATGCAAATCATTTTATTAGCTGGCATTGTTTTAATTATTTTAGTGTTAGTAGATGTCATGCGCCGGAATCAACGTAAACAATATCAAGTTAAAATGGCCGCTCTTAAACAAAGCCAACAAGCAGTGATGGAGGCTGAGCAGAAAAAGTCAAGCACAATGAACCATGCCATGCATTTAGATCAATCAGAACAAAGTACGGATCAAGTACAGCAAGATAGCGCTACACGACAAGAGCTGTCAACGTTTGAAGCATTAGAACAAGGGTTTGCCATTTTATATATTGAAGCACCACGTGGAAGTGTTTTATTAGGCAATGATATTCAGCAAGTAGTTCGGGGGCAAGGAATGCGCTTAAGTGATGCCGGCGCTTTCCAGATGTTTAGTGATGATTCTGATGTGTTGTTCAGTATTTTACCGGATACTGAAGAGCGACAGTTTAAACGTCAGACATTACCAGGGTTAGAAGTTGAACGGTTGATTGCAGTTCTTAATTATAAAAAATTAAGTAATTTAGAGTATGATCCAATGGCCTGCTTTAAACATTTTTTAGAGCAATTACGTCATATCACACACAGCTTAGAGGGTACATTATTAAATGAAAATAAAACACGTTTTACTGAACATGATCAAAATGCTTATGAAGTTGAAATTAAACAGGCTTAATTAAAATTATAAACCGCATCCATAATCCCAGCTACATGTTGTAGCAAAGCCATCATAAAAATTTTCATATTTGTTTAGTGATGTGTCTTTTTGACGTTGAACCCATTGATCAAATGGTATTTCAAAAAAATGTTGCTGATGTTTTTTTTCTAACTGAGTTACTTTTTGAATATCACTAAGTGACATGTCAGATGCATCCGCATGAGTGGCGTGGATACAAGGATGGCACTCTTGACTGCGTCGATAAAGTGGCTTTTTAAATGGTGTTTTCTTGATTAAAGCATCGCGCTCGGCACTGCCATATTGGACTAAAGGATACCAAATGTCTCTTTCATCATAAGCATCACTAGACTCGATTAATTCAGGTAAATCCTGCTGTAATACCGACATGGATTGTCGATGAGGCAGTACGATTGTCATTTGTCGATAGGGATCTTTTTCATCAAGCCAGTTCAAAATGGGTAATCCTTTTAAAAAACTGGTGCACCAATGAAAGTTTGGGGACGGGAAGCTACCACGATTATCAATTAATGTTGTCATGGTATGCGGTGCTTTTAATTGAACAAAATGCATTCCAAGTTGGCACACCCACTGTTGTGCTTGTTCTTGGCGTTTTTGCCAAAATTGGCTTGACCAGCCTGTATCAACAGACACAATATAAAACTGATCATTGCTCAATGTTGTGTTTTGTTGGCACCATTGAATTAAAGCAACACTATCATCTGAAAAATTTGCAATAATCGCATATCTTGTCATTTAAATAATCCCAGTG
>CAZAJS010000061.1:0-7652 GCA_964485635.1 uncultured Francisellaceae bacterium | reverse complement strand
TGAATCACTGCTGCAACTGTTTGTCTCTGAATCAAATTTTTGTGTGGTAAGACATTCAAAACATCAGGATGTTGGGTGAAACGCTCGATTTTTGTTAGATCTAATGCATTGTCTAGTTTTAAGATCACCATCAAACGCTGCAAAATTGGCTCTATTGGCAAATTTTGATGATTATATAACAACAAAGCATGGCCAAGACGTCCCATAGAATGGGATTTTTTTATTGGCTTAACCATCTGATCCGCCCAGTGATCAATCATTTTCGTATCCATTTTGACTTATTACCACTGTTTTAATTGATCATCTCACACTAACATCATTTTTAAATAAATAGATAATTAACTTTAAGTCAAACGCTGCTTAATCCCTTGTTTTTTTAATACCCGTTGAAATGTTTCACGGCTAAATAAATGATTCGCATAGGTTTGTAAAGCGCCAAAACGCTGATCAATATGAATCCCGATGCTTGGAAGCAAATATAATAAAGCCCCTAGTGAACAATCGGCTAATGTCAGCTCATCAGACATAAAATACGATTGTTCTTGAAATACAGGCTCAACCGCTAAAAAGCTTTCAATAATTGCTGTTTGTGCCTCTTGAATAACTTTGTCATCTTGCGCTGTTTTAATTGTTGAAAATAACTGATACCAATCACACTCAATTCTTCGGAGTGCTAACCGAATACGAGCTCTTTCTACAACAGATGTAGGCATTAAACTAGGACTAGGATAACGCTCTTCAATATATGATAAAATGACTTCTGGATCACTAATACTAAATTCACGTTCTTTTAATTGAGGTAATTCAACATCATGATATTCATCAATATTAAAATTATTGACAATTGTTAGTTCATAAGCAACATTTTTTTCTTCAAGTGCAAAGTGCGCACGTAATGAATAAGGACAATTTTCTTGAATAAATAATTGGATGTACATGATATCGTATTTACCTTAATTTTATTTGATCTTTATTGTTAATAGTAACCCCTTTCATAAAGTGGGTCAAATCATGATTCATTTGACTGTAATCGATTAAAAATCTCCTTGACTCATTTGCAAAGCACTCATCATTGCAATTGGAGCCGTTTCAGTCCTTAAAATGCGGGGTCCTAAACCAACACTGACAACACCATAATCTTGGGCTTGTTGACATTCTCTTGGGCTAAATCCCCCTTCAGGACCAACAAACAATTGCCAGTTTAAGATATCAACCTTATTTTCAATGACTTGTTTAAATGTTTGCTGGCCTGGGTGCATCATTAACTTTTCAGCATTTGGCTGCAAGCCCCCCTCCCACCATTTTGTCAATGGGATAATAGAGTCAATGGTTGGAATATACAGCCGTTGGCACTGTTGTGCTGCTTGTACTGCAATTTCTTGCCAATGATGCTGTTTTTTAGCATGTTTTTCTGCTGGTAATTTATAATCAGTGTAATCAGTTATAATAGGGGTGATTTTTTTAACCCCTAATTCTGTCGCCTTTTGTACAACCCAATCAAATTTATCTTTTTTCCCCACCGCTTGAATTAAATGAATCGATAATTTTGATTCAGTATTTGGTCCTTGATTATATTGATCAATGTGTATTGTTACGTTTTTTTTAACAATTTTTTCAATAGTCCCTGTATATAAATACCCATCATGGCCATTAAACAAAGTAACACTATCTCCAGGTTTTCCTCGCAAAACTGTTACCACATGGTGGGCTAAATGACTTGGTAATATGACTTGTTGCGTTTGTAAGGATAATTCAGGTAAATATAAACGTAATGATTGACGCATTTAAACACCCTCTTGGCAGAGGTGAACAAGCATTGGATAATCTGAAATGAGTTGTTGCTCACTGATTTGATGAACCTTTAAATGGTCTGCTTGAGTAACTTTACTTCCTGGTGATTGTCCCACAATCAGCCAATCTGTTTGGCTCGATAAGCTGCTTGTCACTTTTGCACCTAATCGTTCTAAAGCCATTTTGAGTTGATTACGATTAAAATGGTCAAATGTTCCTGTGATCACAACCTTTTTCCCATTTAGGAAAGCATTTTCAGTGAATAATCCCGTCGCAACAGATTGAACCTCAACCCCTACGGAGAGTAAATCATCAACAATTTTTTGATTGTGACATGATTGCCAAAAGGTTGTAATATGTTTTGCAACAATCGGGCCAACGGCATCTAGAGCAACTAATGTGTCATAATTTGCTTGACGAAAATTAGATAATGTTGTAAATTTTTGTGCTAATTGTTTTGATAACACAATGCCTACATCACGAATCCCTAAAGCATAAATAAAATTAGTAAGCGACACATTTTTGGACTGATCAATCGCCTTTAATACATTTTGTGCTGACTTTTTCCCCATTCTTGGCAAGTGGGTCAACCTTGATATACTCAGTTGGTATAAATCAGCTGGTCTTTGGACAAAATCTGCGTCAACAAGTTGCCCAATGAGTTGATGCCCTAACCCATCAATATTCATCGCTTGGCGTGACGCAAAATGTTTTAGTCGCGCTTTACGTTGTCCATCACATTGCCAGTCTCCACAACAACGTGCTATGGCTTGATCTTCTAATGTTTCAACATCAGCACCACAAACTGGACAATAAGGCGGTAAAGTAATGCTTTGACGATTGCGTCCTGGCTGAATGACATTAACAATTTCTGGAATGACATCGCCTGCTCGTCGAATTGATACTAAATCACCAACAGCCACTCCTTTTCTTTGAATTTCATCCATATTATGCAATGTTGCATTTGCAACAACAACACCACCGACATTGACAGGTTCAAGCCTTGCAACAGGGGTTAAAGCGCCTGTTCTACCAACTTGAAAATCAACGGTTTGAATATGTGATTCAGCTAGTTCAGCTGGAAATTTTTGCGCTAAAGCCCATCGAGGAGCTTTAGCAATATGCCCTAACTGCTGTTGCTGATTAATTGCATCGACTTTATATACGACACCATCAATATCATACGGCAGACTTGAGCGTTGATGTTGCATGCTTTGATAATAATCCCATATTGCTTTCTGGTCACGCAATACTTCAGATTCTTTTGGATGGCAAAAGCCTAATCCACCCAGCCATGTTATTAAATCAGACTGGCGTTTAGGTATGAATGATAATGGATCAATATAGCCAATCCCATAGACATAAAACTGCAAGGGACGACTTGCTACCTGACTTGAATCAAATTGCCGAATACTCCCTGCTGCAGCATTACGTGGATTAGCAAAAGGTTTCAAGCCTTGCTTAGCCCGTGTCTCATTTAAGTTTAAAAAGTCAGTTTTATTGATAATCACTTCACCACGAACTTCAAGATGCTTCGGCAGATTCTTATTATCAAGAAGTTTTAATGGGACATTTCGGATGGTTTTAACATTTTGTGTAACTAGCTCCCCTTGAACCCCATCCCCTCTTGTCACAGCATAGGAAAAAATACCATCAATATAATGAATGCCAATTGCCAATCCATCAAATTTTGGCTCTGCTAATAACGCGATGGGCGCTGTTAAGCCCTTTGTTAAACGCACATAAAAAGCATCAAGATCTTGTTTTGAAAACCCATTGCTTAACGATAACATGGGCACTTGATGCTCATGCGTGTCAAACCCTGCGGCGATATGACCACCAACACGTTGAGTGGGGCTATAAGATAAAAGCACACTTGGATAAATAGATTCTAAAGTTTCAAGCTTAGCATATAACGCATCATATTTAGCATCAGAAATCAGCGGTGATGCCTTTTGAAAATAAGCTACATCACACTGGTTTAGATAATCAACAACTTTTTTCACCCAAGTTTTTGCTTGTTGTTCCGATAACTCGGTGACTTGTAATTGCTCAAATGTATCAACCCATGATTTGTTTGTTTCCATGATGCACACTAACCACTACTGTTATAATTTACTTTCTTCGGCAGTTTTTGAGTTTTCAACCAATTCTTGCATACCTTTAAATGCCATGAAAACAGTTTCAAAACGCGGTTCGCCGACCTTAATATCCTCAAGCATATCATACCATCGGTCCACATAACTTTGATTATCTTGTTGCCATCTTTCTAACATTTGTTGCGGGTCATCTGTATAAGCCTGATATGTTAATACTTTGCCAACAAGCTCATATTCCATTTTCAAAAAGTCATCACGTAAAGAGGCTAACGATAAGGCGCCCCAATATGTTTGGCTTGTCACACTTTCAATGCACCACCCTAGATTAAATGTATCATTTAACAGGCATGAGACTTTGAAAAAGTTTTGTGGATTTTCATACCGCGAAATTGAGCATATAAAATCAAAAACAGAGCCCACCTTTTGAAATTGTATCACTTCCTGAGCAATGGCTTCTGGGACATTACGCTTAGTAAAGTATTCTACTGTTTTTTGATTCGCAGCCTTGGCACTTTCGGTCAAAATCAAATCAAAAGATGGCAACGCTTCATGAGCATGACCTTTATATTTTTCAACTAAATCTTGAACCGAACAGCCTTGATCTTCATGCCGCAGCAACCATCGTGTTGCTTGACGTAGAAACTTGAATAAAACTTGCAATAATGCTTGCTCAACTTTCGGTTGAATTTCATTTAATGCATCAATTGACGCCCATATTTTATGCAAATCAAAAATATCACTGATCGCACAAAAAGCTTTAATGATATTAGAAACAGGGGCGCCTGTTTCATCACGAAGCCGTTGAACAAACATGACACTTGTCCGTGTGACAACCATATTGGTCAGTTGTGTTGCAATAATTTGACGTGCAAGACGGTGTTTTGACATTAAATGCCCATATTTTTCAACAAGCACTTCTGGAAACTCAGCGTGCAAATAAGGGGTGAAATAGGGATCTTCTGGCAAATCAGATTCAAGCAATAATTGTTTTAAATAGGTTTTAGCATAGGCCATGATGACCGAAAACTCCGGTGACGTTAGGCCTTCTGCTGATACAATACGTGCATGCAATTCTGTATCCGTGGGTAAGTATTCTAATGATCGATTTAAATGAATTTTCGTTTCAAGCTCACGCATTAAACGAGAATAGGCTTCAATCGTATAATATGTCTGATTGGCAAGCGCATGAATAATTGTTTTATTTTGGTCATAATTATTTTTTAATACCAACCTTGCAACATCATCAGCCATAGACTCTAATTGTTGATTGCGCCCATGTTGTGATAATTCACCACTTTCTAGGGCAATATTAAGTAAAATTTTAATATTGACTTCATGGTCAGAGCAATCAACTCCGGCAGAGTTATCAATGGCATCATTATTAATAAGCCCACCATTGCGCGCAAATTCAATACGTCCTTTTTGAGTCAGACCTAAATTTCCACCTTCACCAAACACTTTGCAACGCAATTCACGCCCGTTGACACGCAACACATCATTCATCCGATCATCTGCTTGCTCATGGGATTCACTACTAGCTTTCACATAAGTACCAATTCCGCCATTCCAGATAAGCTCGACATCTGCTTTTAAAATCAAACGAATCAGTTCATTTGGCTCAAGCTGATCAGCGTCTGTCCCTAAAAACTGTTTTATTTCTGGCGTTAAAGTGATCGATTTGCTTTGTCTAGAAAATACACCGCCACCTTTTGAAATAAGGCTTCTATCATAATCCTGCCAACCAGATCGGCCTAATTCAAATAGTCGTTTGCGTTCTTGGTATGAAGCTTGAATATTTGGATTTGGGTCAATAAAAATATGACGATGATTAAATGCAGCAATCAGTTGTATTTGGGAAGATAGCAACATGCCATTACCAAATACATCACCTGACATATCACCAATGGCAGCCACTGTGAAAGGCTGACTTTGAATATCTTTGCCAAGACTTCTAAAATGCAGTTTAACTGACTCCCAAGCACCTCTGGCAGTAATACCCATTTTTTTATGGTCATAACCATTGGATCCACCTGAAGCAAATGCATCACCAAGCCAGAAATTATAAGAAGCAGCCACTTCATTCGCAATATCAGAAAATGTTGCTGTTCCTTTATCAGCAGCTACAACAAGATAACGATCTTCATCATCATGTCTTACCACATTTTTCGGTCCGACTGTTTGGCCTTGCTCAATATTGTCAGTTAAATCTAATAATGATGAAATAAATAAACGATAGCATGCTTGCGCTTCTTGTTGGATTGCATCACGATCGCTAGTTTTCGGCAGTTTTTTAGCAATAAAGCCACCTTTTGCACCAAGTGGCACAATCACCGCATTTTTAACTTGCTGTGCTTTAACAAGCCCTAAAATTTCAGTTCGGTAATCATCATGTCGATCAGACCAACGCAAACCACCTCGAGCCACTTTTGCACAACGTAAATGCACTCCTTCAACTCTCGGTGAATACATAAAAATTTCAAACATTGGTTCCGGTTGCGGAATATCGGTAATTTGTCCTGGGCACAACTTAATTGATAAATAAGGTTTATGTTGTCCATCTGACAATTTTTGATAATAATTTGTTCGGACTGTTGCTAAAATTGCTTCCCACAAACGTCGCAAAATTTTATCTTGAGCTAATGTCATGACATTCGCTAAATTAGCTGAAATCAAATCACATAAATTTGCTTGCTGTTGATCCCTTTTAGCTTCATCAATTTCAGGATCAAATCGAATGGTATAAAGCTGGACTAATTGTCGTGCAATATCTGCATACGTAATCAGTGTATCTTCAATATAGCTTTGACTGAAACGTAACCCAATTTGCATTAAATACTTTGAATAAGTACGTAACACATTAATTTGAGTCCAATCCAGTTCAGCTGTCGTAATTAATTGATTAAAACGATCATTCTCAGCTTGTCCTGCCCAAATACGACTAAATGTCTCAACTAATAACTCACGAATACGATCTAAATCAAACTCACCATTGACCTGCACACCAAAGTCTGACAACCAAATCGCTTCACCATTTGCAGGCACAATACGATAAGGTTTTTCCTCTAAAACACACATACCTAAATTTTCTAAAATAGGCATAATATCGCTTAGCTGAATAAATTGACCACGTAAATAAAGTTTTAATCGAATACGGTCTGATGGTTCCTCAAGCAACCGTAATAATGCAATACTTAAACCAGACTCTCGTGATTTAGTCGCTTCAAAATGTTTAATATCCGCTACTGCTTGGCGTGGAATATAAGCATGTTGGTAAGCCGGAGAAAAACCATCGCGATATTCATTATATAAAGTTCTACCACGGTGCTCACCATACTCAGCAATTAAATCATCTAATAGATAATCAACCCAATGACGCTCCACCTCTTGAAGTTTTTCTTCTAAAACCGCTAAATCAAAATCTGCTAAAGGTGCATTAGGGTCAATATAAACTTTCATATCGACGCGGCATAATACATCTTCTAAAAAGTGTGTTTTAAACGTAATATGCAAACCGCCTAACTCTTCTTTTAAAATTGATTCCGCCTTTTTGCGAACATCTGAATTATAGCGTTCTCTGGGCATATAAAGCATACAGAAATAATAGCGTGAAAATCGATCACGACGAACAAATAATTTGATTACTTGCCGACGCCGTATATAAAAAATCCCCATGGCTGTTTCATATAATTCATCCTCACTACTTAAAAACATTTCATCACGTGGAAATGTCTCAAGAATGTTATTCAATGCATTATAATTATG
>CAZAJS010000060.1:0-7678 GCA_964485635.1 uncultured Francisellaceae bacterium | reverse complement strand
ATTATCGTATTCATTAAATAGCCTTAAATTATCTTTTTCTCCCTTGGATTTTACACAGATTAATCACCATTTAAATCTAAAAATGGTCCCAAAAGCATTAGCAAGCCTAGCAATTCAGCCAGAGGATCGTGTGATTGATTTATTTTGTGGGTTAGGCAATTTCAGCTTGCCGATGGCACAACAAGCCGGTCATGTTCTGGGTATTGAGGCGGATCAAACCATGGTGCAACGTGCTACGATGAATGCACAGCAAAATCATTTAACAAACACAACATTTATGATGCGTGATTTATTCAGTGCCTTTGATTGGGTTCAGCCTTGTGATAAATTATTACTAGATCCCCCGCGGGCTGGTGCTAAAGAGGTTTGTGAACAAATTGAAAAATTAGGGCCAGAACGTATTGTTTATATTTCTTGTAACCCTGCCACCTTGGCACGTGATGCCGGAATTTTGGTTCATGAAAAAGGTTATCATTTTGAATCAGCCGGTGTGATGGATATGTTTCCGCACACCAAGCATGTTGAATCCATTGCGGTTTTCACAAAAGACACATTAGACCGAGTGCCAACAGATTTAGGGTCAGACCATGTCCGTTGAAAAAAGTGTTGCCGCTTTATTTGATCCAGCGCATACCTTATCACAAAAAGTTGATATTTTAGATGCCTTAAAAGTTGCCGTGTATGAGTCATCTGATATTTTATATACAATTATTCAGCGGTTGATCCAAAAAGTCCCTCCGATTGCGCATCCTGTTCCAGCATTAAGTATTGCTAGTACTTCTTATGGTATGGCCTATGATTTGCATTATCCGACTTTAACGGCTTTGTTGTGTCCAGTACTAGGGTCACAGCATGTCACACAGCTATTGAATCAACCTTATGATGATCAAAGGTACACAGTCTATGATTTATTAGATGATCTGAATCAAAATTATTTATTACCGCATGAAAAAGCTAATGATAAAATGAAGCAACAAACAGCTTGCTTTGCACAATTAAGTCAATGGTGCCCCTTATTATTTGAATTGCTTGATAATTTGCATCAATCAGCAGATTATCAAGCCCAATATCGATTTTTGCGTCAGTTATTACTATTGATTGAAGTGATGCCCGCCCCGAAGCGGCTGGTGGGTGTATCAGATAAAGCCTTATTACCTGTTTATGCAAATGCGTTGATCAAAATGGGTGTGACGCATGCTTTAGTGGTTTATGGCGGAAAAGGAGTGGATTTATTCTCTGTGTGTGGTGTTAATGAAGTCATTCAAATTCAAAATGCTTGTCAAAAATCATTTAGCTTGCACCCAGAACAATTAGGATTTATGCGCAGTAAGCCTCAATATTTAAAAATGGCATCAGATCAAGGTGCGCTTGAACAAATTCAAATGCTTTTGAAAAATGAATTATTAGGCCCCAAACATGATATGCTTTGTTTGAATATTGCTGCCGGATATTATGTGGATCAAGACTTTACCATTTCAGTTGCTGATGCATTAGAGCAAACACAAGCAGCGTTTTATAATGGGACTTTTTACCGACATTTATTTGAATAATGCGTTGAATTAAAGCTTGAACAAACGCTCATTAGTGTAATTGATAATGATAATAAGCTTCAAGGTAACGACCAAATAACTCATAACGCCATCCTGAATTCAGTTTATTAACCGGTGTTTCAGAAGGGTTGCGAATATGTTTGACAAAAGCATTAATGTCATGTTTTGTGCCAATAAAGCCGGGGTCAAACTGCTTTTGTTGGCATAGCTGTTTTAGATAATCCATTAAATCATTTTGTTGTGCACTTGTTAAGCCACGTTGCCGTTTTGATTGTTTAGGGTGGGCAGTCTTTTTTGCAAAATCAAGTTGCTCAATAATCGCTGTGCCATAGCGTTGAATCGATTTTTCTGCCAGTAAATTTAATGATTCTAATTCCGCTAAATCTTGTGGCGGTTTTTTGCTTAAAGCAATTAAATGTTGATTTGTCATAATATATTTGACTGGAACATCGGCTTGTTGTGCGGTTTTTTCACGCCATCTTGTTAAATGTGTAAATGTACAGTGGGCATGTTTTGGGAGTGTATAAGGTGGAACAATTGTAATATTGGCACCATTAAAATGGCTATTTTGCGCTAGTGTCATCATCTCTTGGTTAAATAAACGAGTATGCCCATGGGCCTTTAACTGATTGGATAATTGTTCATAAGCTTGATGCAAATAACGCACATCCCGAGCTGCGTATTCAACTTGTGCATTTGTTAAAGGGCGTTGTCGCCAGTCAGACAGTTTATCTTGTTTATCTTTTTCAAAAGTTGTAATCGATAATTGTTTTAATAAATTGGCTAATGAAATTTGACTAGGCCCGCCTAAGAAGGCTAAAGCAATTTGTGTATCAAAGACATGATGAAAGTGGCCACCTGTGACATGGTGTAAAATTTTGATATCATTATCCGCAGCATGCATAATTTTGACAATACGTGTATCGGAAAAAATAGCGTTTAAAAGACTTAAATTCATTCCATCGGCACAAGGATCTACTAAATAGATGTGATCAACGGTAGCAATTTGAATTAAACAAAGTTGGGGGTAATAAGTCCGGCGCCAATAAAATTCTGTATCAAGTCCGATGGCCTGGTACATGGATAATTGATCAACTAATTGTTGGAGTGCTTGATTCGTATTAATAAGTTTTGACATGTTATTATTAAAATTAAGATGCGTGATCACATTGTATCGTGCGAGCGAATAAACTGCAACTGATGGAAAATCAGATTGATTAAACAGTCAACTTATGACTTTGGACGATTATGGAATTTAACCAAACTTCATTTGATTTGCCCACATTTTTGCATCAACTAACCCCCCATCCAGGGGTTTATCGAATGTATGATGCAAAGGGGCAGTTAATTTATGTGGGTAAGGCAAAAAATCTTTATAAACGGGTCAACAGCTATTTTTCTAAAGGGGCTAAAGATCAAAAAACAATGACAATGGTGCCGCAAATCACCTATATTGAAGTAACGGTGACCGCCAGTGATTATGAAGCATTTTTATTAGAAAGTACATTAATTAAACGCTATCGGCCTAAATACAATATTTTATTTAAAGATGATAAAAGTTATCCTTATTTGGTTTTAAGTCATCATACATTTGCTCGGTTATATAGCTTTAGGGGGCAACCTGATCCTAAAGATGGCCAAACTTATTTTGGTCCTTATGCTTCATTAGCCTCTGTCAAAGAAACACTGACTTTGCTACAAAAATTATTTCCAATTCGCCAATGCAGTCAACATTTTTATAAGACACGGCAACGACCTTGTTTGCAGCATCAAATTGGTCGGTGTCCTGCTCCTTGTGTCAATCAAGTGTCTAAAACGGTTTATGATCAACAAGTGGAATTATTCAAACAATTTATGCAAGGCAAGTTAAGCGACGTATTGCAAATCATTGGTCAGCAAATGCAACAGTCAGCTGATGATTTAGATTTTGAAAAGGCGGCTAAACTCAGAGATCAGTTACAAACACTACAAAAGTTACAACAACAGCAAATTGTGCATAAAACCCAGCAAACAAGTACTTTTGATGTGATTGGTATGGAGGTAACATCACAGCAGGCAAGCATTAATATTTTGCAGGTCAATCATGGTCAAATTCAGTCAGATCAACATTGGTCGATTGCTGCGGCATTAGAAACAAACAAGACTATTTTACAAGCTTTTTTATCGTATTATTATTTAACTCAACCACGGCAGTTTTGGCCGAAACGTGTTATTTTGCCGCCAGGGATTGAGGTCGATTCAGCCTTGTTAGATACGATCAATCAACAGGCAGGCCATATAATACAATGGCATAATGCGCCACGATCAGATGGTTTACGGTGGCAAAAATTAGCCCAGACAAATGCCATGGAAAAAAACCATATTCAGCTAGATGAAGCCGCCTACAAACAGCGTTTTATTGCGCTAGCAAATTGGTTAGGTTATCCGCCAGAGCAATTACAAACCATCGAATGTTTTGATATCAGCCACTTTCAAGGCGATCATACAGTTGCCGGTTGTGTTGTGTTCACCCAGCAAGGACCGGATCGAAAAGCCTACCGGCATTACAATATTGACAATATTGTACCGGGCGATGATTATTCGGCCATGGAACAGGCGTTAACACGTCGAATTGCTTCTTATCAAAAACATCAACACTGGCCTGATTTAGTGGTGATTGATGGGGGTAAGGGGCAGCTTCGTGTTGCTGAGGATGTCTTTTCAGCCCATGGGCTAGAGAAAATTCAATTAATTTCGTTAGGCAAAGGACAAGCTAGAATCAGTGGGCAAGAAACCATTTATTGTGGTGATGATGACCAAGGCTACCATTTACCGCCCCATGATGTCGCTTTTTTATTATTACGCCATATTCGTGATCAGGCCCATGAACATGCATTAAAGGGTCAGCACCGTAAACGGCACCGGCAGCAACATCAAAGTATTCTTGATACCATTCCCGGCATTGGTCCGAAACGTAAATATGCTTTGTTAAATTATTTTGGCGGATGGCAGGCGTTAAGCCAGGCCTCTTGTGATGAAATTCAAAAAGTACCGGGGGTATCAAAATCGTTAGCCAAGATCATTTATCAAACAGTTCATACTCGTTGAAGTTTAATCATTTAAAGCAAAAAGTAGGGTTAGTAAGGCTAAGACGGCTAAAGACGATAAAATAATGGCTAATGGCAATTGGCTATGCAAGGTGGCTAAAGAAGCCAAGGCTGTTAAAATACCTGCGCCTAAATTTTGGGCACCTCCTAAAATTGAACCAGCTGTTCCTGCAATATTTGGAAAAATAT
Source organism: uncultured Francisellaceae bacterium (assembly GCA_964485635.1). GTDB lineage: Bacteria > Pseudomonadota > Gammaproteobacteria > Francisellales > Francisellaceae > CAZAJS01. The sequence goes on along the minus strand of CAZAJS010000060.1, from coordinate 2,853 downwards.
CAATGGCTTTGGTCGAGGCCGTTGGCATAATCATACCACAGCCAAAAAAGTATAGTGCCCCAGGTAATAAAATAGCTAAAATTGAAATCCCAATAGCATAGTAAAAAATGATCATCGAAGCCCCACTGAGCATTAACGTCAAACAACCGATGGTTAAGAGAATATTGCTATGAATTTTGTCGGCCAGCGCCCCGGGGAGGTAGCTTCCAGCAATATAAAACGGCAATGGGATAATAAACAATAACGAGGTAATCACGGGAGATAAACCAATAACAGAAGTTAATAAAGCTCCAGAACTAACCTCAAAAACCGCCAAGCCACCATTGCCAACAATCAAAAGCATTAAATTGATCAAAAATGTTTTATTTGAAAAAATTTGTCGATAGCGATGCCAAACCCCACCGCGGTGACCAATGTAAGCATTGGTTTCAAAAAGAAACCAGTATTGAACCAACCAAAGAATAATCCCATAGATCGTCAAAAATAAGAAAATGCCCCGCCAATGATGAAAGGTCGCAAAAAGTCCGCCAATCAATGGGGCTAAGAGGGGTGCTAAAATTAAAGCAACCATCATATAGCTATTGGCTTTTTGCAAACTTGCGCCTGAATATCGGTCTTTCATAACAGTTCGAACCATGACCCCGCCGACGGCAGTACCCGAGCCTTGTAAAAAAGTCGCCACGAGCAGCCAAGCAAAATGGTTGGCCAAAAAACCAATTAATGAGCCAATTGTAAAGATCATTGTCCCAATTAAGATCATCGGCTTGCGGCCAAAATAATCAGATAAAGGCCCATAAACAAACTGCAAAAGCCCATAAGGAAATAAGTAACAGGCAATCACAGTTTGCATCATGCCAGGTTGAACATGCATGGCTTGGGCCATATCAGATAAAGCCGGGACATAAATGGTATTGGTCATTTGGCCGGCAGCAACTAACATCACCATTAAGCTTAAAATGCGATAAAACTGTCGATTGATTACCATGTGCTTTCCTTTCACAAAATCCGTTAATTTTTGATAACATGAGCATTATTGATTGACGCGTTGTCAACAACACACAATACAGTCAATAATGGCGGTATCATAACGAAACAAAGCGATAGAAAATAGCGTTATAGCAAAAAAATAAAACCTAATCATCAATTGATTAGGTTGGTCAGAAAAATCTAGAAAGTCAAAAAATTGAATTTATTTTGGTTGGCGCTTGCGTTGGCTTTCAGTTAAATATTTTTTGCGCAAACGTAAATGTTGTGGTGTGATTTCGACAAGCTCATCATCTTCAATAAATGATAAAGCATATTCTAGCGTTAATTTAACAGGGGGCGTTAAATTAATCGCATCATCTTTACCTGAAGCACGAACATTGGTCAACTGTTTGCCTTTACATGGATTAACGGTTAAATCATTACTTCGGCTATGAATTCCAATGATCATCCCTTCATAAACTTCTGTGGCAGGTGTGATGAATAAACTGCCGCGTTCTTGTAAGTTAAACAGGGCAAAACCTAGAGCTTTACCTGTTCCATTGGCAATCAGTGTTCCATTTTTGCGGGTAGCACTTGATTCAGACTTACGAGGCCCGTAATGGCTAAACCTTTTGTTCATAATGCCTGTGCCTGATGTTAAGGTCAAAAACTCGGTATAAAACCCAATTAATCCATTTGATGGGGCGATAAATTCAAGTTTAACACGTCCCTTTCCATCCGGTTCAATATTATTCAAATCCGCTTGACGATAGCCTAATTGTTCAATCAATGCGCCTTGATAAGCCTCATCAACATCAATAACAACATCTTCAAAAGGTTCGCAAACTTGATCATCAATGGTTTTTAAGATTACATGCGGACGTGATACCGCAATTTCAAAGCCTTCACGACGCATGTTTTCTAATAAAATCGACAAATGTAATTCACCACGGCCGGAGACATTGAATTTATCCGGATCTTGGCATTGCTCAACGCGCAAGGCCACGTTATGAATACATTCTTTATCAAGACGGTCTTTAATTTGACGTGAAGTGATATATTTGCCTTCTTTGCCAGCAAAAGGGGAATCATTGACCTGAAAGGTCATACTTACAGTGGGTTCATCAACCGTTAAAGCGGGGAGGGCTTCCACATGGCTTGGATCACATAAAGTATCAGAAATTGACAAAGGCGAGATTCCTGTGACACACACAATATCACCGGCTTCGGCTTGATCTGTTTCATGGCGGGTTAAGCCGGTGTAGCTTAGGATTTTTAGAACACGGGCATTACGTGTTTGCCCATGTTTGTCAATAATGCTCACAGGCGTGTTGGTTTTAATATGGCCTCGTTGAATGCGTCCGACCCCAATGGTTCCGGCAAATGTATCATAATCTAATGCTGAAATTTGCATTTGGAAAGGTCCATCATGATCAACTGCTGGCGGCTTAACATGCTCAACAATGCTTTGGAAAATCGCTTCCATATCTTCATGATTCGGGTGATTTTCATCAGTATAAGCAAATCCTCCTAAAGCCGAAGCAAAGATGATCGGAAAGTCAAGCTGTGAGTCCGTTGCGCCTAATCGATCAAATAAATCAAATACTTGATCAACGACCCAGTCAGGACGTGCGCCAGGCCGATCAATTTTATTGATCACAACAATAGGATCGAGCCCTTTTGCAAAGGCTTTTTCCGTTACAAAGCGGGTTTGCGGCATAGGCCCTTCCACAGCGTCGACTAAGAGTAAAACAGAGTCAACCATGGATAAAATACGCTCAACCTCGCCACCGAAGTCCGCATGACCGGGGGTATCGACAATATTAATATCATAGTCTTTCCATTTAAGCGCTGTATTTTTCGCTAAAATGGTAATCCCGCGTTCTT
>CAZAJS010000059.1:0-8036 GCA_964485635.1 uncultured Francisellaceae bacterium | reverse complement strand
TCAGGACTATAAAGACAAACGCTTATCAGAACAAGAGTATTTAAACAAGGCCAAAGACGTTTTAGATCAGGTTCAACAGCATGACCAGTCGAATGCGGCCAATTATCCAGCTTCGATTAATACCAATCCTAAAAGAGCCTTTATGATACATTGCAGGCCTATTTAAACCTCCAGCCAACTTCTGAGGCGTATTTAGATTTTGTATGTTTCTTAGATCAGTTATTTAAACAATACATCAAAAAACCAAATTGGAAAGAAAATATCGATGTAAAAAACGCTATCGAACAAAAGCTTGAGGATTATTATTATAACCATTATCTGATCGCTGCGGCTGACAGCGAACTAGACGACTTATTGGCTAAAGCCTATGAGCTTGGGGTGCATAACTATGATTGATTTTGACTATGAGGTGGTTTATAAAAATGTCAAACATGTCACCGTTAAAGTCAAGCCCACACTACAAGTCCAGGTCGTTGCACCATGGCAAACCTCACATGAATATATTGAATCACTCGTGAAAAAACGTCGCGAATGGATTCAACAACATCTGACGAATTTTAAAAACAGTCAAACGCCACCACGGACCTATTGTAGTGGTGAGGATTTTATTTATTTAGGTAAACGTTATCGCTTAAAAGTCTTACCTGCTGAACAAAATTATGCCGTACTCAAAAATGGGATTTTGTACCTTCATTGTCAACAGATTGACAACCATGCCTTAAAAGCCCAAATTATTGATGATTTTTATCGAGCGAAAGCTGAAAATTATTTTCCTAAAGTCATTCAGCAATACCGGCATTTGTATCAAGATTCAGTGACTTTTAAAATCAAAAAAATGACCACCCGTTGGGGATCATGTCACCCACAAAAGCGGCATATTAGTTTGAATCAAGCGTTAATTCAATATCCACGACGGGCCATTGAATATGTTGTTTTGCATGAAATTGCCCATCTGACCTATCCGAACCATGGCCTTGGCTTTCAAAATTACATGGCCACCTATATGCCGGATTGGCGCAAAGTGAAATATAAGCTAGATTTTGTCGGACCAGTGGGGCGTTAGTCTTAAGGTCGGAAGCATCATTGTGATTTAAACGAAGCACAACAAAAAAGTCATTGATCAAAGGCCTGATTATGATCAAAAAGCCTTTGATTTTGAATAAATGTCAAATCGGTTAAAGTCGTTTATTTTGCCTGTTTTGTCACTGTCATTTCAGCGTTTTTGAGTAACCTTTGGAGTTATTTGCAATGCTTTAAATTTAGAATATGGGAAGTGGCTTTTAAAAACATGAGTTTAAAGTTTTAAGAGGGTTTGTAATTAAGAGAATGAGTGATGGCATAATACGGAAGATGAATCGATTATTTTTAATACAGTTTAATTGTATTGAACTTGTTTTTAAGGAAAATTTATGGGATGATGTGAATAACTTAATAAGTTTAAAAGCCGATTAACTAAGGATAAAAAAATGAAGTCAAGTAATGTTAAATTAAGTAAACTTTTTTTAATGATGACAATGACATTAGGGGCAACCGCCTGTAATAGCTCAGATTCTGATTCAGGGGGAGGGAATAACCCTGTTCAACCATCCTCATCGATCACCACGCAAGAAGAGCCAACAACGGTGATTCAAGGTGAAACGGCCATTTTCGAATCAACATTGAGCTATGGGCGTGAGCAAAACAAACTAGCCGCTATTAAGGGTGATTCAAGTACTCAATCACTTAAAATTAAAGATATTGACTTACAAGACCATCCAGACGGCTTGTCATTTAAAGTTGTAACAAGAGGGGTTGATAACCCTTGTTGGGATCCTAAAACTGGACAAGGAGCAACTTTAATCCCAGGGGAAAGCTGTCATATTAAAGCTGAAGTCGACAGTGATAAAGCGCAACATGTGGAAACAGATGTATTAGTCGCATCCAATCAAAAAACAGTGCATCATCCATTATCAATGGATTTTATTGATCGTGACAAGATTGATGCCTCTCAATTGCCAAGTGTGACATTGTTAAATGAGCCGATGATTGTTCCAAGCAGCAAGGTCCAGATTCAAGTCAAAAACACCTCAGACAAACAAGTCAATAACTTGCAAGTCGTGTTACCAGACTATTTAGAGGCGATTGCTAAAGATAAGCATTTAAGTCAAGAAGATGGATTAAATCCAAATCAAGAAACGACGTTAAGCTTTTATCTTGATGGGTCACAACAAACTGTTGATGTGTTAAAAAAGCATGTGCAAAACCTAGCGAACAATGCATCAGAGTCGAATGATTTTTATGTCAAAGCAGCTAATCTAAAATATTTTTACTTACCATTAACTGTTGTCGCTCAACCACTAAAAAAACCAGATAATGTAAACAGTTTCAATAATATTGATAAAGTCGTTCGCAAAAAAGTCGCATTAGAAAATGTTAGCTCAAACCCCATTCAGTTAAATCAAGCTACACTTGAAGGCCAAGATTTATCTGGGATCAGCATTCAAGATGATCAATGCAGTAATCGTGAATTAGAGCCTCATGAAGTTTGTCATTTGACATTAGATGTTGCAACGAATGCACAAGGCAGTGGTAAATTAAAACTTCATTATACGACACAACAGGGCGATGCCTTTGACCTGGATGACTTTGACATTTCGGTTGATAATACATTAAAGCCAAGTGATATTGATCTAAAAGGCCCAAATGTCATTATTCGTTCGAATACAGATGCCCCAATTAAAACAAAATTAACCTTGCTTAATGACGGACAATTTGATTGGCAAACACCGAATCAAGCGCAAGATTATACTTTTGATGATAGCACAGGTCTTGAAATTACATCAGGCAGTTGCTTAACTGATCAATCAGTCAAGCCTGGAGAATCGTGTACATTAGAAATTCAAGCTGATCGTCAAGCACACCTTGATGCCAATGAATTAACGATTCACCAAACCGGCAACTTATCAGCAGATAAAACCATCCCAGTGACCGTGCAACAAGATAATTTAAATATTAGTTCAAGTGGCACGAATCAACTACCGGATGTCATGAGTGTTGGGAAAACAGCGCGTTTCAACGTTATTGTGTCAAATCATAGCTCAGCAGAAAAGGCTGTTAATATTAACAGTATTGACTTTAAAGATGGTAGTGTTTATCAAATTGATACAGAAAACAGCTCTTGTACTGATCAGACAACGCTAGCTCCGGGTGATCATTGTAATATCTGGGTCAATGTGACTAGTCAGATTGATGGGGATTTTAACGATACATTATTGGTTGATACCGATGATCCGAAAGCCGGAACATTAGAAAAAGTCTTCAATACCACTGTGGTACCAGAAAATAGTGATCAATTGGTTTCATTAAACTTAGATCACCAGCCTAAAGTCTCACCAGGGCATACCACGAGTATCACCATTGCCAATACAACCAATCAAGCCTTGAATCATGTGGCATTAAATGTACCAGATTGGCTTAAAGACTTTGTCAAATCAGACCTTGTACTAAAGCAAGATTTAAAACCAGGTCAATCACATACCTTCCGTATTGCTGTTCCCGATAATCAAGAGACTGAATCATTGATTCAATCGCATTATAAAGAATTAACCCATAATGCAAAACAGCAAGGCATTACGGTAACAGCAGCGAATATGCAAACAATTGCCCCTGAAATCAAAGTCGGGATTCAGCCAGGCCAATTATCTGAAAAGCAGGTTGCTATTAATCAACGTCATACCAGTGTGGGTGTTGATTTTGTCAATACCAGTAATGATCGCTTATTAATTGATGATTTAGGAACGCTTGACTTACCTAAGGGGGTTTCTATTGACCAAGACAACTCGACCTGCATCCCAGGTGCGAGTTTAGGGCCAAATGAAACATGTGTTATTAAGTTCATTGCTGACGAAAAAGCGGTTGGTCAAGGCAACATCCATGTTCATTATCACAATAGTCAAGGCAAACAACTGCAAGCCAGCTCAGATATAAATGTTGGTGGTGTCATTGTTCGGATGCAAAGAGGCACAAGAACGGTTGATAAGCCAATCGATGGTTCTGTTGAACCGAAAACAACGCCCATTAAAATAACAAATGGTGGGCCATTTGATTGGCATCCATCAACAAATGCTAGTGATTACCAAATTTTGGCGAATAAGACTGCTGGGGTTGAGCCTAAGAGTATGACAATTTCAAGTGATCCTGAGCAATCAACTTGCTTATCTGGTGACACGGTCAAGTATGGGGATAGTTGTCAATTAGCCGTTGTAGTAAGTGATTATCGTGTCAAACCAGGCATGTATGATTTAAAAATCTTAAATGATACGACAAATTTAGACGACTCTTATCGACATAGTTTCGCGGTAAAAGCCAATAAACCTTCATTAACTAGCTCTGTCAATCCAGATCATAACCATTTACGGTTAAAATCCATTAAAGTAACTAACAATGGAACAGGCCATGGCGTATTTACATATCAATTAAATGATCAAACAGGTAATTTTGAATTGTGGCAAGGAAAAGATAATGATTGGTGTACCAAAAAATCTTGCCCTAACCCATGTGATTTGTCTGATTCAACTGTTGAACTTGATGCTGATAAATCTTGTAATATTTACGTTCATGATCAAAACTTAGCAAATAGTGATAATCCATCGCTTGATGCAAATTTTTCAATTAATGATGTGCAAAATAATAGTATGAACTATGAGTATCATTTGCAAAGTCAAGCCTATCTGTATGCCGGTACATTCGAAAAAGATCCAACGACGTTGTATCGTGTGCCACTAAATGATATTAAAGGTACTTGGCAGCCAGTTGTGTCATTTGATGATCAAGGCAATATGGATGGGTTAGCTGTTGCTGCAAATGGTGATCTTTATCTAGGACGGAATGAAGATAGCAATATTTACCAAGTAGCAAAGAAAACAGCAGCAACATCAAATGATGCACAATTTACATTAGATAAAAAATACAATTTGGGTCGATACCATACAGCTTCTTTAGATATCGATGGTAACCAATTGTATGTTGGCACACAACATGGGTTTGTATTTAAAGGTTTGGTCTCACAATTTGATCAAACAGTGGATATTATTGGAACAGGTTTGGGTAGTAATGTTGATGGGCTAACACATCATAATGGTAACATATATGCTGCAACAAGCAAAAATAGGAATGTGTATCAATTAAACTCTAAATCAAATACTTGGGATAAAGTCCTATCTGATGACACAGGAAGCAGTCATAGCCTTGTGGCACAAGGTAATGCATTATATCAAGGAACAGGAATGGCTTCTGTCTATCAAGTGTCATTGCCTTTGACTGATTCAAGTCAACTGCATCAAATTGGGGATGGACCTATGTACAAACTGTCACCTAATGAAAACCCACATACGTATGGGTTAGTCGTTGAAAATGGCCATACGATATATGCGTCTACCGATCAAGATGAATATCTACATTATTATGATGGAAGCCAATGGCAGACTTTGACGGCAATGCCACATACAATGGTCCGATTGTTAGAAAATGCCGAAATGACTATTAAATAAAATGCAATAATTAATCGTATTAGAAAGTAGCTTATGTTATTTGCATGATTTGCTTTCTAATAATTTGTTGATTCTCCTGATTTTATTTTTCCTTAATGACTTCATAGACTGCTCAGGGCCATCATTGCATCATTTTAAAGTATGATCAGTGATGTTTTTTTGTTTTGTGATGTTATCTAAATACTTCATGAGCGCTTATTAGCATCTATCTTGATGATCAGGGTGGGGTATGTCTGTGAAGGATGCTTAAAGTAATTCCAAAGGCAAATAAAACACTGATATCGCAAGCAAGTTTGTCTGATCGTGTCACAATTATTTGAATGATAAAAATCCACAATGACAGATAAGGCTTGATTCTGTAACGAAAGATTGGCATAATAAAGAAAATCAAAGTATGTTCAACGAGTCAAAAGAAACAAATATTATGTCAAAATCAGATTGTATTGAAATGGAAGGAACGGTAGTTGAAGCGTTACCGAATACGGTTTTTCGGGTCGAGCTTGAAAATGGGCATATGATTACAGCGCATATTTCAGGCAAGATGCGTAAGAATTATATCCGTATTTTAACGGGTGATAAAGTCACTGTTGAAATGACGCCTTACGATTTAAATAAAGGCCGCATTAAATTTCGTAATAAATAAAAATATTACGCCACTTTTTAAAGCTCCTTAAATCTTTTCAAAGTGGGGCCTTATCAAACGCTCATGATAATCTTTTAAGCTTCGTCATTATTGTGTGAATCATGGGGGTCTGTTTCAACATAGCGATACAAGTAAGCCCCTTGTAGTATCACAAACATTAATGTTAATCCTAAGATGCCAAATAGTTTAAAGTTGACCCAAGCGGCTTGCGACCAATAAAACATGACATATAAATTAATAGTCCCAAGCAAGCAAAAGAAAAGTCCCCACATGGCATTAAGACGGTCCCAGATCAGAGGTGGTAATGCCAATGTGCCATCCATCATATATTGAATGATCGGTTTGCCCGGCAACCACGAAGAAATCAAAAAAGCGGCCCCCAGCAACCAGTTGACGATCGAGACTTTCCATTGTAAAAATTCACTATCATGTAGATAAATGGTTAGTCCGCCAAAAATAAACACAAAAATCGCGGAAATAAAATAAAGCGGGGTGACTCGGTGATAACGCCACCATTCATAGCCAATTTGAATCGCCATAGCAATCATAATCACCGCGGTGGCAACAAAAAAGTTGGTCAATTTATAAGCAATGAAAAAGCAAATGACTGGAAAGAAGTCAAAAAATAATTTACGCATGGGTTTCCTCTATGGTGCAACAATATGTTAGAATATCTGATCTGTTATTGTAGTATAAAATCAAATGAGAATAAAAGATGACGCAGCGTATTGAACTTAATCGTTATCGGCCAGACCCGCAGGGACTTGCTGAAATTGATCGTATTTTACATCAAGGGGGGGTGATTGCCTATCCGACTGATTCAGGTTATGCACTAGGTTGTTTAATGGGCTCGAAAAAACCCTTAGAAACGATTAAAGCAATTCGACAATTAGATAATACACATAACTTTACGATTATCTGCCGAGATTTAGCGCAAATTGCCAATTTTGCTAAGGTCAACACTCAGACATTTCGACTTTTAAAAAAAGCCACGCCAGGGCATTATACCTTTATTTTACCGGCCACATCGAAAGTGCCAGTCGTCATGATGAACAAAAGTAAAAAAACGATTGGCATTCGGATCCCAGATCATGAAATCCCATTAGCCATTACTGAACAATTAAAAATGCCATTATTAAGTTCGACTTTCATTTTACCAGACCAAGAAACACCGGTGACCTATTTAGATGATATTCCGGCTGACGTGGCCAGTCAGATTGACTGTATTGTTGAAACAGATTATTGTGGCATGCAGCCGACAACGGTGGTTGATATGACGCTTTCACCAGCAGAAATACTGCGGGTTGGTGGTGGTTCAACCAGTTTGTTTGACTAATCATAAGAAGAGAACCATGAACGATCAACATATGCAAGTGGCCATTGAGGAATTACTGATTCCAAATGGATTAAATTTAACAAATTTACAGACCTTATTAGATGATTTACGCCAAGCCAATATCGATTTTGGTGATTTATATTTACAAAAAACAGCGCTTGAGAGTTGGGTGTTAGATGACCGTTTAGTGAAAAAAGGGGCATTTTCAATTGATCAAGGGGCCAGTGCTCGGGCCATATGTTCTGATCAAACAGGGTTTGCCTATTCCAATCAATTAACGGATCAATCACTTAAAAAATTGATCCATCAAGCCTTAGCATTTCCATTTCACTCGCAACAAAAAGCTCAAGCAGCCGCGAATCAGCAGGCACAACAGCAGCCACCAACACGATATTATGCGACAGATACCAATTTCGATGGGGTTTTAGCCACACAGAAAGTTGAAATTTTGCAACAGATTGATGCCTATGCTCGCCAATTTGATACTCGCGTTGATCGTGTTAATGCCTCATTAGCAGCGAGTTATGAA
>CAZAJS010000058.1:0-8160 GCA_964485635.1 uncultured Francisellaceae bacterium | reverse complement strand
AATTTCTTGTTATTGAGGTTAAAGTTGATTAGCAATCAATCAAATTTTTCGTCAGATTTAGATGATAAAAGTTTGATAAAATCCGATATTCAATAATGCAGATGTACGTTATAATAGTGACTATTAAATGGTTAAAGAGTCAAAGTGATCCAATATGATAGCACAAGTAATTGCATTACTACAGCAAAAAGGTGGTTCAGGAAAAACAACAACGGCTATGAATCTTGCCGGAGGTTTAAGAGAAAAGGGGCATACGGTTTTATTAATTGATATGGACCAAGATAAACCAGATGCTTGGTCTTGGGCTAATAAATATGATCCGGACCAGCAATGGGTTTTAAAGGCGGATGATAAAAAAATCAGACAAGTGTTAGATACGATTAAAACGCAGGCAGCATATATCATCATTGATACGCCCCCAAATTTTCAAACAGCTGCTTTAAAAGCCGCTTTATTAGCAGATATGGTCTTAATTCCTGCCGCACCAAGTGGCATGGATTTATCAGGTTTGCTTGAAGCAAAGGACTTAGCGATTACTGCAGATCGGCCCTTTTTCTTTGTTGCTAATCGTGTGGTAAAAAATGTCAACATGTCGACTCATTTAATGGAAGCTTTAGAACAAGAGGGGCCAACATGCCATGTGAGTATTCCGCAAAGTATTAAATTTGTAGAAGCTGAGAATATTGGGCAATATATTGGCCAATATGCCCCAATGAGTACACCTCATTTAGCGGTTAGAAACGTTGTGGATTCATTGATTTCATTTCTTAAAGGAGTTCAATAATGGCGTCTAAAAATAATAAAAATACATTATTAGGACGAAAGCGCTTGCATGAGCTTGGTGGACAAACGGCTGATCAAGTCAATCATGATAAAAAAAGTCAATTATTAGCGATGAAAGTTCAACAAATGCAAGAAGAAGCTGCTAAAAATGATCAGCTGACCTCCATTGCATTAAGTCGAATCACGCCGGATGTTAACCAACCGCGTAAAACATTTCATGATATTGATGCATTAGCCAATAGTATTGCTCAGCATGGGTTATTGCAGCCAATTATTGTTACCCCACTGCAAACGGATAATTTACATCATATTATTGTCGGTGAGCGTCGTTACCGGGCGGCCCGTCAAATTGGATTAGAGACAATCCCTTGTATTGTGCGTGCCTCACAAGATGCTGATATTTTAATTTTACAGTTATTAGAGAATGACCAACGTCAGAATGTCTCGCCGTTTGAAGAAGCCGACGCATTGGTTCAGTTAATTCAGCAGCAAAAAATGGATAAAAAATCCGTTGCTCAGGCAATTGGAAGACAACCAAGTTGGGTATCAATGCGATTAAGTATTCACGGTGCATCTGAAGCTGTTCGACAAGCGAGTCAACAGCATCAGATTCAAGATGTCAGAACATTATATGAATTGAAAAAATTTGAAAATGATTGCCCTCAAGGCGCGAATGATTTTTTAAAAAAATTAGAACAAGAAAAAGTAACGGGTTCTTATCGACAAGCAGTATTAAGGGCTAAAGAGCATTGGTTAAAGAAAATGCAGGCAATTCCCGGTCATGATTTTAATGTCTCAAAGAGCCATCATGTGACTGAAATCACACCTGTAGACCAAAATAGTGTGTCGATTAAATTTGCATCAGGGAAAACAGAGTCTTTGAGGTTTGATCAGTCTGCATTAGTTGAATTGAAAAAGTGGTTAACATCATGAAAATTGCTTTGTTACAAGCCGATCATGTGCCAAGTCATCGACATCATTATTCTGGGGGGGATTACCCAGCAATGTTTGCGAATTTATTTTTAAAGGCCTCGGCAATTGTTGATTTAACAGTTTTTGATGTGACAAATCAACAGTATCCGGATAGCTATGATGATTATGATGGAGTGATTATTACAGGCAGTCGGGCAAGTGCTTTTGAACCATTAGATTGGATCATACGCTTGAAAAAAGAAATCCAGTCAATGGTTGCCAATGGCCATAAATTAATTGGCATTTGTTTTGGCCATCAAGTTATTGCACAAGCCCTTGGTGGGAAAGTGATACGTTCATCAAACGGCTGGGGGATCGGTGTGCAAACGATATCAATCATGCCAAAAAAGCGCCAAGTATGGATGAAGCCGTTTACAGATCATTTAAGCTTGATTTTTTATCATCAAGATCAGGTTATTGAGTTACCAAAATCAGCAACATTATTAGCACAAAGTGGCTATTGTTGTATTCAAATGTATTTGATTGAGCAACAAGTGCTAGGCATTCAAGCGCATCCAGAAATGTTACGAAGCCATAATCATCAATTGTTACAAGAAAATGCCACAGATTTAAAAGATCAGTGGCAACAAGCGATTGATTCTTTAAGAGTTCGCGATCATGGTGTGATTGTTGGGCAATGGCTAGTGCATTTTTTAGAAAACTAAAAGGAGTCATATGGTAAAAATTAAACGTATAATTGCCTTTGGGGATAGTTTGCAAGACAATGGTAATTTATATCAACAACTTGATCTGCCACGCCAGCCTTATTTTGAAGGCCGTTTTAGTGATGGACCAACTGCAACAGAGTTATTTGCTCAATATATTGCTAAAAGCCAATGGTTGACGGTTAAATCAATTAATTTTGCAGTAGGGGGTGCGTTGACATCAGGACAAAACCCAAAGTTTTTCTTACGACATCATGCTCATAGTGTTGCTTGTCAAGTTGATCAGTTTATCAGTTTGTATGGTCGTTTATCCCCTCAAGATTTAGTTGTTATTAATGGGGGGGGGAATAATTTTTTATTTGCTGTTTCTAAAATTAAACCTTATATTCGTTTGTCTTTACTTTTTAAAGTAGCATCTGATCTTTTAATGCAAACTGAACGATTGATTCAAAATGGGGCACATCAGGTGATGCTTTGGAATTTAGGTGATGTTACCTTACTACCAGCGTATGAAGTTTTAAATTTCCCAAGCTGGATTAAAAGAACGATGGGCTACTTTTATAAACGGCAAGTGGTTATGCAAAATGAAAAATTATTAGCAGGGGTGCGACGATTGCGTAAAAAATATCCGCATGTTGCCATTTCAATTTTTGATTTATATTCACTATCCAAGCAAGCCATTATTACCCCAGAGACTTATGGATTTTCTAATGCAACAGAACCTTGTGTGAATAGTTTTGGGGGGATGGATGAATTAGGCCAGCCTGTTGATGGGTTAACTGTGGATCATGACATTAGTACGCATTTATTTTGGGACTATGTACATCCTAGTGCTAAAGGTCATACTTTTTTAGCAGAACATATGTACCAACAGTGGATGAATTGTTTATAAGTGTTTTAGCCTGGTGTGTCATTGATTTGATACGTTTTGACAGGTCGGTCATTTAGCAAGTGAGATTGAATGATTTGTTCTAGTACGTCGGGTGTGCAGCTGTGATATAGTGGTTTACATTATGAGGGTGGGGTAGATGTAGAATCATTTTAAGCGATAGTATCTGACAATTTAACTTAATACTTGCATCTTAAATTTAAAAAATGGTACAGCCTCATTTTTAAATGGGATGTATAACTATATGCAAGAAAAAATTTTTACCCTTACTGATCAAGAAGCAGAAAACATTAGAAAGGGGCTTGGTGAAATTGATTATGATAGTTTTGGGTCTACACAATATTTAAATCAATTAAAACGCAAATTGTATAGTTTTTTCCCTGAACGAATAATTGATTTATTAAATAATCAAAGGTCGTCTTTTAAACCGCTACCTTATTTCATAATAAAGAACTTTCCAATAGATAATGTTAATGGTGCTCCTAACTTCTATGAAACTGGTATAGATTATAAAGATGGCTATAAAAAAATACTATGAACGATTATACAGGGTTAGGTTCTCAAAAAAATCTTGATTTACATATAGAAAATTCTGCTTTACGTTTTATGGAAAAAGATTTTTCACCTGTTGGGTTATTTTTGTTGGGAGTTAGATTTCAAGAAAATGGTCCTAAAACTTATATTGCAGATTCTAGGGAAGCATTAAATATGCTTTCAAAAGAAGATCAAAATATATTAAGATCATCTAGCTTTATTATAAAGACTCCACATAGATGGAGAAAATACTTCAACTATGAAAATACTGATTTAGTTCCAATGGTAATGGGGTGTGAAAAATTTCCTTTGGTAAATGCTGTTTTTTATGATGATATGGTTGTAGCGATAAATGATCAAGCTAAATTAGCATTGAGCAATTTTTATTCAGCATTACAGACAGTTAAAAGAGGAATAGAAATTGGCGTAGGTGATTTAGTATTTATTGATAACAGATTTGCTTTACATTCTAGGGAAATATTTAAACCTCAGTATGACTCTAATGGAAACCCCCTTAGGTGGTTACAAAGAGTATTTATCTCATCTAATTTATGGGAATGGCGAAGTTTAGCACGTAATGGTAGAGTATTCTTTAAGGAGAATGGCTCATGTTAAATATTATGTATAGCATACTGCCAATGTTTTTATTAATTGCTTTAGGTGTATTTTTAAAAAGAAAATTCATATCTGAACCTTTATTTTGGAAAGGGTCTGAAAGAATTGTATATTATATTCTTTTTCCATCACTTTTAATACATAGTTTATCACATACTGACTTTTCCGTTCATTTATATAAAGTAATATTTATATTATTTCTGGTTACAGCCATTATCACAGCTTTTTATATACTGATATTCAGGTTTAAATCATTTGATAGACCGGCGTATACTTCCTACTTTCAAGGAAGCATTAGATATAATAGTTATATTTTTATTGGCGCTTCACTAGCGATATTTGGCGATAAGAGTTTAGCCATTGTTGCAATAATCATTGCCTATATGATTATATTTACCAATATATTAAGTGTTATTTTTTTAAGTGTATATATAAAAAGTAACAAACTAAACTTGTCTCAAGTTATGCTTAATATTTGTAAAAATCCATTAGTTATTGCATGTATCCTAGGCATTCTAATTAATAAATTTTCTATTATTATTCCAGTCCCTTTGGATAAAACAATGCTCACTTTGAGTGAAGCTGCTTTACCGATAAGCTTAATGTGTGTTGGTGCAGGGTTACATTTTTCACATTTATTAAAAAATGCATTTGCAGTGGTTAGCGTATCTATTATAAAATTAATCATTTTTCCTTTGATAACTTTTATACTTTTTGGGGCCATTAATCTAGAACTAGGTTTGCCCTATGAAATTGCTATTTTATATGCAAGTGTTCCTTGTGCAGGTAACGCTTATATTTTATCTATTCAAATGGGTGGTGATGAAAAAATGATGGCTGCTATTATTAGTGTATCGACATTATTATCGATTATTACTATCCCTATGATTATGTCTATTTTTATATAAAATAAAGGTAGTAAGTGTTTGATATAAATCGACTTGTAATATAATGCAGTATGTTTTAGTTAGGATAAGATCAAAAAATGAAATTTTTTACTTTAAATACACTCCCTCGAGGTTTTCTTAAAGCCTGCTTTACACCAAGGCCTATTGCTTGGATTAGTAGTTTAAGGAAGGGTGAATTTAGCACCTTTTAGCTTTTATTCTTTAGTCAGCGATGCCCCACCGATGATTGTCTTTTCTACAACCAATCAACATATTGAAGGTGGCAGTAAAGATACGCTATTGAATATTGAAAAAACAAAAAAATTTACGATCAATGTTCCATCATTGAAACATGCCCACCAACTCAATTTAACAAGTGGCATGTTTAAAAGATCTATTAATGAATTTGATCAGGCAGATATTGCATATACTGTATCTGATAGTAATGGTGTGCCTTTTGTTAAAGATATTTCGATCAGAATAGAATGTGAATATTATGAAAGTATTAGGTTGCCTAAACATAATGAAACGTTAGTCAATACGATGATCATAGCCTATGTCACAGGTATTGGGGTAGCAGAAAATGTTATTCAAAATGGAAGGATCAATATTGCATCAATCAAACCAATTGCCAGATTAGGATATGATAATTATACATTTGTTGGTCTTGAAAATATTTTTGAATTAAAAAGGTAAAAAATATTAAGAAATATTGATAACGTAAAATAATGTTTGCTATTATTCATGATAAGATGGATTTTGATTAGATTTTTGTTCATCAGCATTTGTGACAATCTCTGACCATGTCAAGGTCAAAAGCATCATCATAATCGGGCCAATATAGATACCAATTAATCCAAAGGCAGCC
Organism: uncultured Francisellaceae bacterium; assembly: GCA_964485635.1. Classification (GTDB taxonomy): domain Bacteria; phylum Pseudomonadota; class Gammaproteobacteria; order Francisellales; family Francisellaceae; genus CAZAJS01. Next base: position 1,947 of record CAZAJS010000058.1, on the reverse strand, counting down.
ATACCTCCAAACGCACCAAAAAAGGCTGCTAAAAAGTGCATGCTAACGTATTTTTCAACCAAAGCTGGTCGTGCCCAATTATCAACGGCTAAAGAAACAATGGTTCCAATAATTGCAACAATCATTGCAGCTTTAAATTTTAATTCAATAACAAGAATTCCTGTCACTAATAGGAGAATAAAAGCTAAGCCAAAGGGAATGACCGTCGCTAGCACTGAAAGAATCGCAAAGAAAGCAGGTAATGGAGCGCCGACAGAATAATAAACAATTCCTAATAAAATTCCTGTTCCTAATCCTGTATAAATCATACTATACAAAACACTTCGAATGACTAAAACAGCCTTTTCTAGATAAATTGAAAATTGTGGGGCATAAGCTTCAGTGATATGAGATAAAGATTTTGATAGCTGATCACCGCGTAATAATAAGAAAAAGACAATTAAAAGGGTAAAGAAAAAGCTGACGGTTAAGTGTAACATGGCGGATGCAATTTCAGTCGGATGTAGGTAGTCCTTTGGAATGCTAGCTAAAATATGTTGTAACATTTGAGGGTCTTGAACATACTGATGCCAAATATGTTGTAGATAAGGACCAATATGGGGAATTGAGGTGATTTCATTAGGCAGTTGTATCGTTTCTGATTTTAAATGCATTAAAAATTGTAATAATACAATTAATTCATTGATCGTGATATAAATAATCCAACCAATGGGTAATAAAATCACAAAAGTAATTAAAATTGTAAAACTTAAAGCAGATAATTTTTGATAGCGTTGGAACCAACTTGACCAATGTTTATAAAAAGGCCAGACAGAGATTGTAATGATTAATGCCCACAAGCCAATTTTAATATAAGGAAATAAAATCCAAATGGATAAAAATAAAATAGCAAAATATAAGGCAAAAGGAATGAATTTTTTTTGCGCTGTCATGATGCGACTCCTATATCTTTATGCCATTATTTACGCGCAATAATGTAAACTTCTGCTGAACGGCTGCTTGATGCTTGTGGTTTTGTAATAATCACTTTTTTAAAGGTTTGTCTTAATGTTTGAACGAATTGATCAAAATCTTTGCCTTGAAATGCTTTAACAACTAAACCTTGCTTAGGTGTTACTGTCTGTGCAAAATCATGCGCAAGTTCAACTAAGTGCATGGCTCGTGCCTGATCCGTTGTTTTGTTACCTGACATATTTGGCGCCATATCTGACACAACCCAATCAATGCTTTGATTGTTGGTAACATCAAGTAGTTCATCATAACAGGCATCAGTTGTAAAGTCTCCCTGAATGAATGTCACTCCCGCAATAGAATCCATTGGTAAAATATCTAGCGCTACAACATGGTGGCAATGTTCAATTAATACTTGTGTCCACCCGCCGGGAGCTGCGCCCAGATCGACAACGGTCATATTCGGTTTAAAAAGTTGATATTTTTCTTGCATTGCAATGAGCTTATAAGCGGCTCGTGAACGATACCCTTCTTGTCGTGCTTGATGGACAAAAGGGTCTCGATGGTGCGATTGTAACCAACGTTTGCTGCTATTAGACATCAATACAGCCTTTTACATTAATTTCGTTTTACAACATGAATTTCACGTTGCGGTTTACAATAGGTTTCTCGAATTAAGAAGGTTGAAATAAAAACACTTAATGCCGATAATGCTAAGACAACTGTAAACATAATGTGGTAATCCGCTTGTGTCGTACCACCACTGCCACTGATGGCCGATAGTAAAAAGCCTAAAGCTGGTGCGGAAATAGCAGTCATTAGCATTAAAATTGCATTGTTAAACCCTAATCCTGCTGGGACATATTGTGATTGGCATTCTTCTGCAATAGTCGCAAAACCTAAACTTTGGCCTGCTGCTCCTAGGCCTAGTAATAAGCACCCAATAATCAACATCTGTTCAATCGCTGTCAGATAAAACATACAGCTAAGTCCCGT
>CAZAJS010000057.1:0-8308 GCA_964485635.1 uncultured Francisellaceae bacterium | reverse complement strand
ACCAACCAATAATATAAGCAATCGACTCAGTCGGACTCGTTGTGACAATCATAAAATCTCCTTAATCAATGCCAGCTTCTTTGATCACTTGGTCAAATGGCTTAACAAAGTACCCATCATTATTAACCCACTGCTTTTTAATACCCTCAGTCATATACAATTCAAACAATTGAAGCCACTTTTTAATTAAAATTGGTTTGGCTTCTTGAAAGGATAGATTTGTTCGACAAATGCGAATACTTGGTGGCTGACCATGAAGAAATTCTTCAGTAGCAAACCTTTTAGGATTCGTTGAATCTTTTTTTAATAAATCAAAAGAAGAACTAATTATTAAACTATAACAGGCTTGTTGACCAACCAATTTGTTAAACTCTTCTGTAAAGGCATCATGATTTTCTTTACGCTCATCATGATTGTTATAATCGCCTGAATAACCCGATGATGAAAGACCCCATACTTGATTATAAGCAGTATCATGAAAATCTTGTATAAAATCATTATGGTCCAATTGATTCAGTCCAAATTGATCAACGTCAAGATCTATAGCCGCATTGGCTGTTTTAGGATCTTTTAATTTAATATTTTCAGCATTTTCTTCTTCTGTGCATTTCCCCGTTACAGTCCAACCATTGTCCTGTAAAATTTCAATCACCCCTTTTTTTAATCCGGGGGTAGATGCTGGCGTATTATTGATAAACTCGTAAAAACAAACGGTTTTTGGGTAGGGATAATCTTTTACGATTTGATTAATGGGTTTTCGGTCGTAAATTTGTAATGCTTTCCCTGTGATACCTTTTTGATAATCATTTGGGTCTACAACTACAACAGAACCCGTAGCTTCCGTAGATAATTGATCACGCCCCGTTAATGAGGCGCAACCGCTTAATAAAATAGTGGTTAATCCAACTGCCATTAAATGCGTTAATTTCATCAGTAATCTCCTTATTTATTCGGTAGTGTGATTTGGCCATCATAAATTTGTGGAATTGTGTCGTGCCCTGAATCAATAGTTTGGCCTCGTTGGATTTGACGCTGATGTTGTTGAAGGCTATCGGATACCGTATTGGTTAACAGTTTGCGATTATTGCTGCTGTTATTCACAATTTGTTGAATTTGACGGTTGAGCACATCGCGATATTCTCACTAATACTTTTTGATGCAATAGCATGCAAACACTGACTGAGCTTGCTTTTAGAGGCTTGATCCGCGGGACAGACTAAGTTTTGATTTAACAAAGAATAAGCATTATCAGAATAAATCATAAACCACAATGATGGCCACACTTAATTTGATCATAGGATAACATAGCCAATTTTAAATGAGAAGTGTGCCTGTTAATAAAAATTTAATCTAACTATTTATTGATGCTCATAAAAAATACTTGTCCCGGCACCATTTAAAACATCACCTGCTTGATGTAAATTAGCAATCACTGCTTTTTTATCAGGATTAGCCTCAACAAATGCTTTAGCGGCTTGGACTTTTGGCAACATGCTTCCTTTGGCAAATTGGCCTTCTTGGATAAAGGCATCTAATTGTTTATTAGAAACTGAGTCAAGCCCTTGTTCATTCAGTTGGTTAAAGTTAATAGCCACTTGATCAACTGCAGTTAAGATAATGAGCATATCAGCCTGTAAGACTTCAGCTAATTTCGCAGCGGCAAAATCCTTATCAATCACAGCTTCAACGCCTTGGTAATGATGCTCATCTTTCACTACAGGAATGCCGCCACCGCCACAAGCAATAACTAAATTTCCTTGATTAACAAGTTGTTGAATTGTTGCTTTTTCAACAATATCTATTGGACTTGGAGATGGGACCACACGACGCCAACCGCGTCCAGCATCTTCCATCATGGTAAAGCCGTTTTCTTGTTGCATTTTGATGGCTTCATCCTGTGAATAAAATGAACCAATTGGCTTGCTTGGATTGCTAAATGCAGGATCATGTTGACTGACTTGAACTTGAGTCACTAAGGTAATCGGTGCTTTATCAATACCTTCATGAGCCAGCGCCTCTAATAACGCATTTTGTAAATGATAGCCAATATAACCTTGCGTAAAGGCGCTACAAACATCAAAGGGGAATAACGGGTGCTTTGGATCCGTTTGATGTGCTAATTCAATATCGGCAATAATTTCACCGACTTGAGGCCCATTTCCGTGGACAACGGCAACATCATGGCCGGCTTTAATGAGGTTAACAATATGTTTTGCACTATTTTGGCAGGCTTGATATTGGCTTTCGGAAGTAATGTCATGATCCATTTGTAAAGCATTACCACCGAGGGCTAGGACGATTTTCATATTTAACTCCTTTTTGATGATTCATGATTTGCTTGAGTTGATTGTTCGGTATGTTGTTTTGGTTTGACGGATAAATCACCGCTTATGCTTTGATAAATTCCCAGGTTTGCTGCAGCATCCGTCAGGCAAAATAGGGGAGAAAGGAAAAGCCCCGCCACCGATTCTTGCTCCGACTATAATGCAAGTTGATGACAAAATGCCTAGCTTTTTGGCTGACAAGATGTGTGTCATGGCAAAGCCTTGTTCATTAAAAATTAGTATGTGGATTAAGCAACCTTAAAAGCTGGTATATTTGTATTAATTAATCGTTGCAACCATAACGGCTTTAATTGTATGCATTCGATTTTCTGCTTGATCAAAGACAACGGAGTTTTGACTGCGAAAAACAGTATCTTCGACCTCTCGAATATCAAGCCCTTGTTTTTGAAATTCACGTGCATTTTCTGTTTCAAAATCATGATAGGCGGGTAAACAATGCATAAATAGTGTATTAGGGTTGCCTGTTTTTTCCATCATGGATTGAGTTACTTGATAAGGTTGGAGCATTGCCACACGTTGTGCATAATCCACTTTTTCCCCCATTGAGACCCAAACATCTGTATAAATGGCATCTGCATTGGCAACGGCATGTTGGATATCTGATGTAAATTCAATAGTTGCCCCAGTAGTTTGAGCAACGGTATTGGCTTTTTCAACGACTGCTGGATCAGGTGCTAAGGTATCAGGGCCTAATGCAACAAAATGCATTCCCATTTTAGCCGCACCATACATTAAAGCATAAGTCATATTATTACGAGTATCACCAGTGAATACTAGTTTCATATCACTGAGCTTTTTGTCAGGACATTTTTCTTGTAATGTTAGAAAATCGGCTAAAATCTGTGTTGGATGATCAACATCAGTCAGACCGTTCCAAACAGGTACGCCAGCATACTGTGCAAGAACCTTGACAGTTTCTTGATCAAATCCACGGTACTCAATCCCGTCATAAAAACGTCCAAAAACTTTAGCGCTATCTTCAAGCGATTCTTTAACTTTAAATTGTGAGTTTGTTAAAAACGTTACATTAGCGCCTTCATCATATGCGGCAACTTCAAAAGCACAGCGTGTCCGTGTTGAAGATTTATCAAATAGCAAAACAATATTTTTACGCTCAAGGGCAGTCCCTTTAACCCCCATGCGTTTTTTTGATTTTAAATCACTTGCTAAATCAAGCAAATAACGAATTTCTAATGGTGAAAAATCCATTAACGTTAATAAACTACGTCCTTTTAAATTGACAGCCATGTTTTTTTCCTCCTTACAATAATCCTATCATGATGGCAATTGAATATTATCGCGAATGAGTGGCATCGACATACAGCGTGGCCCGCCGCGACCTCGAGATAGCTCAGAGCTTGGAATGACATGGGTTTTGACGCCATGATCTTGTAATAATTGATTAGTGACATAATTCCGTGAGTAGACAACAACCTCACCTGGGCGAATTGCTAATGTGTTTGACCCATCGTTCCATTGTTCCCGACCAGAAATAATTTTGTCGCCACCGCCGCAGCGAATCAATTCAACTTGTTTAGGACAATAAGGTTGAAGAATTTTTTCTAAAGTATCAACTTGTTTATCAATGCTTAAACCATTGGTGCTTTTAGATGGCGTGATTCGATAAACAGATAAAGGTCCTTCAATTTCACCATGGATGGTGAATTTAGCATGATCCACTTGAGTAAAGACAGTATCTAAATGCATAAACGCCCGTGAGGATGGGATATAAAATGCTAAAATGGTTGTGATATTTGACATGTCACTTTGAAAAAGTCGATTGGCTAAACGTTCGATTGCTTCTGGCCTCGTTCGTTGTGAAATCCCAATGCATAAAGTGTTTTCATTTAATATCAATACATCGCCACCCTCAATGTCCATTGAGTTTTCCCTTCGATACCAGAATGGAATTTCTTGATCGGTAAATAGATCATGATATTGAAAAATATATTTTGAAAATAAGGTTTCACGTTGACGTGTATGCGTATGCATATGGTTCATACAAATACCACGGCCAATGGTAGCAAATGGATCACGTGAAAAATATAGATTGGGCATGGGGTCACAAATAAACGGGTAATCAGCATTGACAATATCTGTTAAGCTATTGCCATTAAAGTCAACTTCATGTTTACGAATCCCGCTAAACATTTTTTCAACAATGGCATGATTATCCTTTTGTGATAATAAATAGTTTTTAAGTAAATCTTGACGGCGTGATGATTTAATATTTGCTTCATCAAAAAACTCTTGGAACAGCTTGTCACGGACATTCGGTTTTTGCAGGATATCCGCAACTAGGTCTTGTAAATATAAAACATTGACGCCTTCATCACGTAGCGTTTGGGCAAATACATCATGCTCTTGCTGTGCGACTTGTAAAAAAGGAATGTCATCAAATAAAAGTGATTCGAGTAAATCAGGTGTTAAATTTTCAATTTCATGTGAAGGGCGATGTAGTAATACGGTCTTTAAATCACCAATTTCATTATTCACTGACAATTGCATAAGTGTCTCCATTGTTCAACATTTCAATAACTTAACATTAACAAAACCACGCATAGTCATTTTTTGTATCACATTTGCTGATTCATTAAATTATTTAAGTTATTTAAATTATTTTAGGAAAATATCAATCTTGTTGCAAGTTTAGCGTATGCAATGGCTGTGGATATGCGATAATTTGTTCAATAATATTGATGAAAATCAAAATGACAGAATGATTTTAATGAGGTTGATGCGCTTGTTGTAAATGATCTAACAAATGTTGTAATGCATGTGTTGTAGCTTGCCATTTAATGGCAATACGATCTCCAATAAAATGATGGGCATAGTGATAAACCGCATGGTTTGATGCAATTCAAATCATTACAGTTCCGACTGGATTGCCATGATCATCCTGATTCGGTCCAGCAACCCCGGTAATCCCAATGCCCCAATCACTTTCAAATAGCTTTGCCACATTATTTGCCATGGCACAAGCAACAAAACTGTTAACAGCTCCTTCAGTCTGAAGCCGCTGTAAGTCAATGTTAAGCAATTGATGTTTAGCCGCATTGTGGTAGGTGATAATGCCATTTTTGAAAAATTGTGAACTACCAGCAATATTCGTTAATCGGTGTGCTAATAATCCACCGCTACATGACTCAGCTACAGCAAGTTGTACTTTTCGATCGATCAATTCATTTGCGACTTGTTGATCAATTTCGGGTAATTGGTTCATTGCAATAAGATCCTTATTGTATCAGTGCTGTATTAGATCACCACTTTACTGAAAAAAACACATATGAATCAAGATAATACAAACAAAAAGGTTGGATAAATAAAAAACATTTGGTAAAATTTTATTGAAATTACTGTTTTATTTTTACTAGGAGGGTTAAAAGTGAAAAAAATACTGATAAGTACTGGTTTATTAATTGGTAGTGTAACGAGTGCAATGGCTAATGATGACCACACAATTGTTAAAATCCCTAAAGATCATGCAGAAAATTTTATGCCAGCTTCCCAAGAGCCCATGGCCTTTTCTGAAGCTAAAACAGGGTTTGTAATCGGCGGACAAGTAGGTTATGCAAAACCAACCGGGGCACTATCAGATTTTATTGATGATCCTGATCCACAAGACCATTTTGATAATGGTAATATCATGGGAGGGATTTTCTTTGGGTATGATTTTGCATTGACAAATTTCTTATCAATTGGTCCAGAAATCGGAATCAATTATGGGCATAATGTTGAGCAAGTGCATTTAATTAATGATGAAACCATTCGTCAAGACCAAGTTACTGCGCCATTGTTTTTCAAGGTTAAGCTCGTTACACCATTTGGGCTTAATGTGTTTGGAAAAGCTGGTTATGCGTTTAATCAGTTTACGGTTGATGAAAGTATCAAAGAAGACTTTAAGTTGCCAGAACATTCATTTAACCCAGCGTTTGCTGGCGGTGTTGGTTTTCAAATTTATAACTTTAATATTTTTGCACAAGCGACTTATTATGATCTTGAAGATGATGGGACAGAAGCTGGAACAAGTGTTTATACCGGTGGGATCAGTTACACTTTCAGTAGTTAATAAAAAAGTAACCTTATTTGACTATTCTCATTAATTCACCGATTAACTCATCATTCCTGGATGCTGTTATGGCAATTTGCTAACTTTTCAAAATTTCTGCTATCATCTGATTAGTATCAAGACACTAAAGGTGGAAATTGAATGATGTCTTATGTCAATTGTAAAGCATTTTATCGTCAAGTTTCAGATCAGTTATCACAAATGGAGCAAGTAGGCACTTATAAAGCCGAACGCTTAATTGATTCACATCAATCTGTGAAGATTCGTCTAGCTAATGGGCAACAAGTTTATAACTTTTGTGCGAATAATTATTTAGGATTAGCCGATGATCCAGAATTGATTCAAGCGGCTAAACAGGGTCTAGATCAATATGGTTATGGTGCGGCTTCTGTGCGGTTTATTTGTGGGACACAAACCCCACATCAGCAGCTTGAGGCAACGATTTCTGAGTATTTAGGGATGGATGAGACCATTGTTTTTCCATCTTGTTTTGACGCGAATGGCGGTGTTTTTGAATCCCTTCTAGGACCTGAGGATGCCGTGATCAGTGATCAGTTGAATCATGCTAGTATTATTGATGGCATTCGATTGTGTAAAGCAAAGCGTTATCGATATGCCAATAATGATATGGCTGAGTTAGAACAGCAGCTTAAACAAGCTGATGCCGATGGAGCACGTTATAAATTAATTGTCACAGATGGTGTTTTTTCCATGGATGGCATTATTGCGAATTTACCGGTTATTTGCCAATTAGCACAACAGTATCAGGCACTTGTGATGGTGGATGATTCACATGCGACTGGTTTCATGGGACATCAAGGTAAAGGGACTCCAAGCTTTTGTGGGGTAGAAGACCAAGTTGATATCATCACAGGAACGTTGGGTAAAGCACTTGGCGGAGCTTCAGGTGGATTTGTAGCGGCAAAAGCCCCCATCGCACAATTATTAAAACAAAAAGCACGTCCTTATTTATTTTCAAATGCATTAGCCCCAGCATTGGCTCATGCATCGATTACCGCTGTCAAAAAAGCCCAAGCTGCTGATACGCTACGATCACAGTTAAAAGAAAATCAACGTTATTTTCGAGCGCAAATGGAACAAGCAGGATTTGATTTGATTGACGGTGAGCATGCGATTATTCCCGTGATGATTTATGATGAGAATAAAGCAGTTGAAATGGCAGATGCGTTGTTAGCTAAAGGTATTTATGTGATTGCTTTTTCTTATCCAGTTGTTCCCAAAGGTTTAGCTCGAATTCGGACACAAATGTCTGCAGCGCATACAAAAGTACAAATTGACCAAGCAGTCGAGGCATTTACTGAGGCTGGACGACAGCTAGGTTTGATTAAGTAAGGAGCAGTCAAAATGAAAGCATTAACCAAGTGTTATTCTCAGCCAGGAATCTGGATGACGCACGATGCTCAAGTTCCAGAATGTGGGCCGAATGATGTTTTAATTAACATTCATAAAACAGCAATTTGTGGTACAGATTTACATATTTATTTATGGGATGATTGGGCGCAAAATACGATTCCGGTTCCGATGATCGTTGGGCATGAATTCGTTGGTGAAATTGTGCAACTAGGTAGTCAGGTTACAGGCCTATCGATTGGACAGCGTGTTTCTGGTGAGGGGCATATTACTTGTGGGATGTGTCGTAACTGTCGTGCTGGAGTGAAACATTTATGTCAAAATACACAAGGAATTGGAGTTAACCGGACAGGGGCATTTGCGGAATATTTAGCCATGCCTGCAAGCAATGTATTTGTTATTTCAGATAACATTCATTCAGATATTGCCAGTATTTTTGATCCGTTTGGCAATGCCGTGCATGCCACCTTAACTTATGACTTAGTCGGTGAAGATATACTAATAACAGGGGCTGGACCTATCG
>CAZAJS010000056.1:0-8314 GCA_964485635.1 uncultured Francisellaceae bacterium | reverse complement strand
TGATGTGCTTGAATTGCACTTCTTGCCTGTTGATTCAGTGATAATACAGGTGTTTGTGTTGCTAATTGATCAATCAGTGCTTGTTTAATACTGTTTGCACATAGTGTTGGATTGATTTCTTTAAGGTTGACGACACGAGCCCGTCGAGAGGCGACTCCTTTTGCTTTCAAACTTGTATCTGAAGGGTGGTGTAGTGCTTGGTATAAATGATTTTTATCTGCATCAATGAGCAAAGTTCCATGATGAAAAGCCCCTGACTTTGTTTGTCGAAAAGCGCTACCAGAGACTTTGTAAAGTGCTTGGTCATCAGGATGTTTTAATAAAATATCATGATGCGCTGAAGGACTAACAGGCAGGTTAAATTGTTCCTTTAAAACTTGACAGATCATGTCAAGATTTGCAGTTTTATCCAATTGATCTAGTGGACAAAAGATGGTGTAATTTAAATTACCTAGGTCATGATAGACAGCACCGCCACCGCTTTGGCGCCGGATCAGTGGTAGATTATGATCTGATAGATAATCAAGATTAGTCTCTTGCCATGGATTTTGAGCACGCCCAATAACAACACAAGGCGCATTTTGCCATAGAAACATCACCGGTTGTTCAATGGATAAATGATTAAAAAGCCAATCTTCGACGGCTAGATTGTAAAAAGGATTTGTTGTATCAGTAGAATAAATCTGCACGGATTTGCCTTAATAAAAAATAGAATTTAAAACCACTGCGCCACAGTACCTTTTAGCCGTTGCCACCATGATCCTACTGGATCATCTTTTAATAAAACAATGGGGTATTCATGAATGGTTTTATCCTGATAGTTAAGCTTTAAAGTGCCGGCTTGATCGCCTTTATTAACCGGGGCTGTTAAGCCGTCTGGATTCTTTTTAGCAACCCATTCAAACTGGCTAGGATCTAATGCTTTAGGATAAGTGAGGTTCAATGGTTGGGCCAATCCAATTGGTGCATCATCATACTTGCCTTTGTAAACACGAATGCTATCTAATTTATGATTCGCATCAAAAATGGTTTTAGTAGTAAAATTGCCAAACCCATACTGATAAAGGGCTTTACTATTTTGTGCCGCAACTGTCATATTTGAAGCTCCAAGCATCACGACAATTAAACGACGTGAATCATCTTTTTCAGCAGAAGAGACTAGTGAATAACCTGCTGTATCTGTTGAACCAGTTTTAATCCCATCAGCAGGTTGATACATATTAAGCAACTTATTGTAATTAGGCGTTGTAATACCATTCATTGTAACGGATTTGATATTGTAATATTTTTTATAATATTCTGGAAAATCATAAATTAAATGTTGAGCAAGTTTTGCTAAATCAACAGCAGAAGTATATTGATTAGGTGCTGGAAGCCCCATCACGGTTGTAAAATGTGTATTATTCATTCCTAATTGTTTTGCGGCGAAGTTCATATGCTTGACTGCTGCATCTTGAGACCCAAATACTTGGATTGCTAAGGTCACAGCCGCATCATTGCCCGAGGCAACAATAACCCCCTCAATTAAATCTTGTATAGTTACTTTTTGCCCTTCTTTAACATGGTAAGCAGAACCAGAAGTATGCCACGCAACAGAGGGAACACGCACTTTTTGATCCAATGATAATTCACCAGCGCTGAGTTTTTGTTCAATGATGTATAACAACATCATTTTTGTTAATGATGCTGGAGCAACACGTTTATTAGGGTTACTTGCAACAATGACATTGCCTGTTTTTGCATCTTCTAATAAATAACTTTTTGCTTTTAGGTTCGGTGGTTGTACGACTTCATTTTTCCACATTGTATTGGCTGGAACAATATTCGGTAATTTTAGATTAGAAGGGGCTTCAGGGACTTGATCTTCACGAGGCACTTTAGCGCTACTAGCCACGGCACCAAAAGCATTTAAAGGAACACCGTTGCTAGAAATTGCTGGTGCACAATAATTATTTTCGCGTGAACAATTTTTTTGATCGGCAGCCAGCCCAAAATGCGTTAAAGACATACCAAGTAGACCACTGGCAATCATTAAAGTTTTTTTGTTTTTCATAAAGTCCCTCATAGCTATTTTATATTAATTTTTACTTTAACGGTTATTCTAGTTCATGTCTATTATATCGATGATTTGTGCTAATATTCAAAAATAAGCCTTAATTTTTTTCAATTTGTTGTAGCAACCATTGTCGATTTCCTTGAATATCTTGAAATTTTTGTAAACTTTGCTGATAAGCAACCCCTAGATATTGTAATGATTGTTTGGCAATTTCAGCAAATATTGGTGCTGCTGAGACACCCCCATATTGATAATAATGGTTTCGCTTTGGATCTTCAACCCAAACAACAATGACAAGTTTGGTATGATATAAAGGGGCAATGCCCGCAAATAAGGCATTATAAGAATTTTTTAAATAATGTCCATGAGCCAACCGGTGTGAAGTTCCTGTTTTTCCACCAACGGCAAAACCAGGAATCGTTGCTAAAATTCCTGTTCCTTTCGGACCAACAACGGATTGAAGCATGGGTTTTATTTCATCAGCGACTTTAGGTGAAATAACGTTAGGGCAAAAAGGTTGTTGGGGTTGTTTAACAATAGAAAGCGGGCATAATTTTCCTTGATTGCCAAAAATGGAGTAAGCATGAGCCAATTGTAAAATTGACGTATTCATGCCATAACCATAAGCCGTTGTGGCAAAACCAAAATCACTTAAACGGTTTAGATTAGGCAAATAGCCACGTGTTGCTGATGGAAAATCGAGTGTTGCTGGTTGTCCAAAACCCAATGAAGCTAAAAAATCACCAACTTTGCCAGGCCCTAAATCTCGAGCAACTTTACTAACACCAACATTACTTGATTTTTGGATAATCCCTTTTAATGTCAACTTGCCAAAATTACGGTCATCGCGGACTTTATTTTTGCCAATGTAATAATAACCTGGCGAGGTATCAATGGTCGTATCTGGTTGATAATCGTCTGTTTCTAAGGCTCGAGCGATAATAAAAGGTTTAATTGTTGATCCAGGTTCAACAGTATGGACCATGGCTCGCTCAGCTGTATTAGGACTAGCATGTTGTGCAAATACATTAGGGTTAAAACTAGGATAACTAGCAATCGCTAGAATTTGACCATTTTTAGGATTCAGGACAACCGCAGCCCCTGATTTGCCTTGAGCATGTTCAACCCCCTTTTTTAAAGCATGATATGTAATTTCTTGAATATGACGATCAATAGTTAAGTTAAGATCTTCCGGAATGGCTTGTTGACGTTTTTCAGCAGATTGGTCAGGTAAAAAAGTGATAGCTTGTCCTTTAAGATCTTGCTGATTGCTAAATTGCCAAGGATGGGCGCTAAGTTTTTGATTAAATGAAAGTTCTAATCCCGCTTGTCCTTGATTATCATAACCTGTAAATCCAATTAAAGGACCAAGTATTTCACCTGTTGGGTAATAAGAGCGGGGTTGACGTTCAAGATAAACGCCATGGATATGCTGATCACGGATTTTATTGGCTTGTTGAGGTGTTAAAAAGCGCCCACCAACTTGATAGCGAGAATCAGGATTTTTTTGAATAATTTCATTAATTTTTTGTGATGTAATGTCTTTGATATTTAGTTGATCAAATTTTTGATATTCATCCGGGTATTGTTTTAAAACTTTTGGGTCAAAAATTAATTGATAAAGTGTGGTTGTCACGGCTAAAGGTTTGCCATTACGGTCATAAATGCTGCCACGAAGCGGGTAAACTTTATTCACATGGCTGCTTTCCCATAAGCCTTTGTCTCGTAAAAATTCATGATTAATGGTTTCAAGATAAAAAAGTCGATAACCTAAGGCGATTAAGACAATTAATAAAATAGTCAATATTAAATAAAAAGACCAAGGTCTTTGGTTTTTTTGATGAGATTTTTTTCGCATGTAACGTGCCATAATAATATTAAAACGCATTCAAATTTTGACCTATCATAGCAAAGCTTACGATTTTCTGATATAATTTGTCACCATTTGAATCGTGTTTAATGTGCTAAAAATTCAAACAACACCAATGATTTAGCACTTATTTTTAATGATAAAAGGATTGTGGAAGTATGGCAGAACAAAAAAAATCAATTGAACAATCATTAGCTGTTTTTAAACGAGGTTGTGATGATATTTTGATCGAAAGTGACTTAATTGAACGTTTAGAGAGTAAAGAAACATTAACCATTAAATTTGGGTGTGACCCAACAGCACCCGACATTCACCTAGGTCATACTGTTATCTTTAATAAATTACGACAATTACAAGATTTGGGACATACCGTACAATTTGTGATTGGTGGATTTACAGCCCAGATTGGTGACCCAAGTGGTAAAAATACAACACGTCCACCATTGACACCGGAAGAAGTCAAACATAATGCTGAGACATATAAGCATCAAGTTTTTAAAATTTTAGACCCACAACGCACACAAGTGGTTGATAATAGTGACTGGTTTGATCAAATGAATGCAGCTGATATGATTACATTAGCTGCAAAGAGTACGGTTGCAAGAATGCTTGAACGGGATGATTTTCATAAACGTTATCAAGCACATCAAGCCATTGCAATTCATGAGTTTTTATACCCTTTAGTACAAGGTTATGATTCAGTCGCCTTAGCATCAGATATTGAAATTGGCGGAACGGATCAACGATTTAATTTATTAATGGGGCGTGAATTACAGAAAGAAGCTGGGCAAACCCCTCAGATTGTTTTGACAATGCCATTATTAGAAGGCACGGATGGCGTGAAAAAAATGTCAAAATCAGCAAACAACTATATTGGCATTGAAGAGTCACCTGATGCGATGTTTGGTAAAATTATGTCAATTTCAGATCAATTGATGTGGCGTTATTATGAATTGCTAAGCTTTGAAAGTATGCACAAGATTCAGCAACGCCAAATTGATGTCAAAGAGCACGGTGCTAATCCGCGTGATATGAAAGTTGATTTAGCAAAAGAAATTGTGGCTCGTTTTTATGATCAAGCTAGTGCGCAACAAGCCTATGAGCACTTTACCATGCGCTTTCAAAAGAAACAACTACCCGATGATTTGCCTGAAAAAACGGTTTTATGCGATCAAGCAACACTCGGTATTGCAACCTTATTAAAGCAAGCAGAATTAGTCAAAAGTACCTCTGAGGCCATGCGATTAATCAAACAGGGGGCCGTGAAAGTTGACGGTCAAAAAGTTGAAGATAAAAATCAGGTATTTGACTGTCAAACATCGCATGTGTTGCAAGTTGGTAAACGCCGTTTTGCGCGTGTTATCATTGAACAATCACGCACACATGAGAAGGATCAATAGGAAATTTTGTTCATGGAACGTTTTTTGCAAGAAGTTTTTATTTGTTTTTGCATTATTAGTGGCATCATGCTTTTTGTGTATTTATTACCATTTATTGTTCGTTATTTAATTGCTGCATTGATCATTGTGATCGGATACCGTTGTATTCGATTATTATTTGGCTATTGGAACAAGTGGCGGCAATAAATAGTTTGTCATGTTATTATACGTCATCTTGCCGTTTAAAACGACGGATTAATTGTCGTCTTTGCTTTTTATCCGGCTTTTGATTGGGTGTAATATTCGTTGCATATGAGCGTAGTAAGGTTTCTTTTTCGCGTTTATTAATGCTTTGCTGGGTTTCGGTATATAAACGTTGCGCAACGGTGGCTGGCCCGCGTTTGACAGATAAAGCTTCTACTTGAATTATTTTTTCTGCAAATCCTTGTCGAATGGTTAGATAATCGCCGATTTTGACAGTTTTTCCAGGCTTTGTACGTTGCCCATTTAAATGGACTTTGCCACCTTCAATCGCTTTTTGTGCAAGTTGACGTGTTTTAAAAAATCGACTGGCCCATAGCCATTTGTCAATGCGTGCACTATCCATTAGACTAAAGATCTTGTTTGATTTAAAATCATCATAAAGTGAGGATTATTTGAATGCAAGTTAAGCATTGCATGTATAAATGCTATTTCGTCATTATAGGTTGGCTAGCATTGACTGGGTTAGCTCATAGCAATACCCGTATTGTTTCTTTATCACCAAATGTAACACACATCGTTCATCAGCTTATCAAAATGAGCCCACACAATCAGACAACCCCAGATCTTGTTGGGACGATTTGTTATTCTGGGCAACCGGACTATTATCAACATTATACATGTGTTGGTCGGTTTAACTCGATTAGTTTAAAAACGATTCTTCGTTTACATCCAGATCTTGTTTTAACTTGGGATAAAGTGATCTCAAAAAAAATGATCCATCAGCTAAAGCGGTTAGGCATCCCAGTCAAAATCTTTAAAGGGGATAATATTGCTCAACTAGGTCAGACGTTTGCACAGATTGGTCAAGCGATTCACTTACCATCAGCTGGCAAAAAAATGCAGCAAGCATACCAACAGGCATTTAAATCAATCACAACATCTGCTAATAAGAGTCAGACCAAACAACAACCAAACGTATTTATTCAATTGACGCAAAAACCGATGTTTACGGTTGGCCAGACCAGTTTATTAAATCAGATGGTACAGGTTTGTGGTGGAAAAAATATTTTTGCATCGACTAAAATGCCAAGCTTTATGGTCAGTACTGCAACTATTTTAAAAAACAATCCGGATATGATTATTCAATTAACAGGGAATGGAAATTTGCAAGCAACGAGGAACAGTCGTTGGCAACAATTTTCAGATCAATTAAAAGCCGTCAAACAAAAACAAGTTTATCAAGGTGGTGGAGTAATTTTTTCACAACCAACCCCAAACTTAATTCAAGGAATCCGACAGATTTGCCATGTGATGGCAAAGACTGCTTGAGGCGTACTCAGAACGTGATACAATCTTATATAATCAAAATGTGACAATAACAAGGATGCCGCTTTAATCATCTAAAATTGGTTTTGGTTAAAGCAGTCAACTGACGATGAAACAGCAACTTTTACCCACGCCGCAAACATTATTTGATGCTTTGCCTTGTTCTGAAAAAATGGCACAACATGTGCATGACAATCGGCAACGAATTATTCAAATTATTCAAAATCAACGACAAAATTTTATCGTAGTACTTGGCCCTTGCTCAATGCATGATCCGCAGGCAGCGCTTGATTATGCACGGCGCTTAAAACAATGGCAAGCACAAGCTAATTTATCCCATTTAGTGTTAGTGATGCGGGTTTATTTTGAAAAGCCACGCACGACGACAGGCTGGAAAGGTTTGTTACGTGATCCAAACTTAAATGGGACTTATGATATTGTTAAAGGCATTTATCAGGCACGTGAATTACTATGTCAGCTAAATGACATGGGGATTAGTTGTGGAACAGAGTTTTTAGACCCATTAGTGGTTCCTTATCTACAAGACCTCATTGTTTGGGGTGCCATTGGTGCTCGAACTGTTGAGAGTCAAATTCATCGTGAATTAGCTTCAAGTCTTGCTTGCCCTGTTGGGTTAAAAAATACAACAATGGGCCATATCCAACCAGCGATTAACGCGATGAAAGCGGTTCAAGATGCTCAATGCTTTACGACGATTAATGAAACGGGTCAACCGGTTATGCAGCAAACATTAGGCAATCCGGCACCCCATTTAATTTTAAGAGGTGGTGGACAACAAATCAATTATGACCAAATGACCATGGAATGGGTTGATCAGCAATTACAAAGTTGTCAAATCCCCAATAAAATCATGGTTGACTGTAGCCATGGCAATGCTCAAGGAGATCACCGTCAGCAAACGAAAGTTGTTCAGGCATTGCTTGGACAGCCAAGCTTTTTAAATGGTGTCTTAATGGGTTTAATGCTCGAAAGCCATTTAACAGATGGGGCTCAAGCGCTGACAGAGCCTAAGGCATTAGTATACGGAAAAAGCATTACCGATCCGTGTTTGAGTTGGGATGATACAACACAGATTCTTAATCAGATTGCAAAAGCGTTGCAATATCGTTTGAAACAATAATCAGGTTAAAAGGATTAGTTGACGCATGGGAAAAAAAACGGATGACAAAAAACCTTCTTTGATCACGAATCAACAACAAACACAATTACCCGCATTACCAACATTATCAGACAGCCAGTCATTAAATGAGTATATTCAGTATGTCAATAAAGTTCCGATGCTCAAAGAAGGGGAAGAAAAAGAACTTGCCGAGAAATTGCGTTATCAAAATGACTTACAAGCAGCGCAACGACTAATTTTGTCGCATTTAAGGTTTGTTGTCAAAGTGGCCAGAGGATTTGCAGGTTATGGTTTGCCTATGACTGATTTAATCCAAGAGGGCAATATTGGGTTAATGA
>CAZAJS010000055.1:0-8592 GCA_964485635.1 uncultured Francisellaceae bacterium | reverse complement strand
GGTTCATTTCAATTAGCAGGTGGTGTTGTATTAACCATTTTAGGACTGTCAATGGTGCGAGGTGGGCATTTTTCTGAAGATAATGGATCTCCAACAACTGATAAATTATCTAAATTACAAAATAGAGCAAAAGTTGCGATTGTCCCATTAGCAACCCCCATTATTGCTGGACCAGGATCAATTACAACTATTGTCACACATGCAAAAGCTTTACATACAACAGTTGATAAGATTGCCCAAAGTGGTATTTGTTTATTATTAGCATTCTTAACATGGTTAGTATTTTACTTTGCTCCAACTATTGTTCGAGTAATTGGCAATGAGGGGATTGGCATTGTATCACGGATTATGGGGTTAATTATTATGGCCATTGCCGCTCAAATGATGCTATCTGGGGTTCAGGATGCTTGGCCTGTTTTATCTGTTTCAGCGTCAAACTTAACGAGTCATTAATTGGCCATTTTCAAGATGAAAATGGCAGGATTCATGTTTCGGGAAAAAATCAGCTAAAGGGGCAGAATCAATAGCAGTCATGATTAATTGATTGTTTGTTTGTTGTAAAATATCAAACACATGGCCAAGATGCGTTTGGTCTAATTCAGAATACAAATCATCAATTAAATATAAGCAACTTGTTTCAGGATTTTGCTGTTGGAAAATTTTTCCTTGTGCAATTTTTAATGCTGTCACTAATAGTTTATGTTGACCACGAGATAAAATATCTTGCGCAGGTTGTTGGCCCACTCGAAAACGCAAATCAGCTCGATGGGGTCCAACATGCGTCATTCCTTTTTTATAATCTTGAGTTTGATGTTGGCTCAGTGCTTCAAATAATGATTGGTCATTTGACCATCCTCTCAGATAGTCTAGGTCAATTTTAATCGGTAAAGCTAATTCATCAAGCGTTGTTTGTAGCTGGCTTTGTAATTGTTGAAAGTAGACTTGGCGAATTTGATCAATAATTTGACTAGATTCATCAAGTGCCTGATCAATAATAGTCATATAATGATAAGGGTATTGTTGCTTGAGTGCTGCATTGCGTTGTTTTATCAGTTGACGTGCCCGTTGCCAGTGTTTTAAAAAGTCTGGTTTTTGATAAAAAGCGCCCCAATCTAATAAAGCTCGTCGTTGTTGAGCTCCTTGGCTTAATAAGTGAAAACGTTCCGGATTGAGCAAAAGTACTGGAAAAAAACGGGCTAATGTACTTTGATTTGCTTGCTTTTCATGATCAAGCTTAATGATACTGTTGCCACTTTTATCACGTTGACATCCGGCTTGATGTTTTTGCGATTGATGTTGAAACTCACAAAAAATATGAAAGTGGGTTTGATTGTGTTGAATGATTCGATTGAGTTGACTAACGCGAAATGAACGGCCTAACCCTAAAAAATGGATAGCTTCTAATACCGCAGTTTTACCAGCGCCATTAGCCCCTGTAATAACATTGACCTTTGGGGTAAAATTTAAAGTAAGATCATTCAGATTGCGAAATTGAAAGATATGGCAAGTTTTAATGTGCATTTTGAATCAATAGCAAACTCAATATTTTATTGAATCCGCATACCAGGCTCGGCCCCTTGATGAGGGCTTAGTAGATAAATCCCTGGATTGTCATCATTGCTTGCGGCTAATACCATCCCTTCTGATAAGCCAAAACGCATTTTACGGGGTTTTAAATTAGCAACCATGACCGTTAATTGTCCGACAAGATCTTCTGGGGCGTAGCTTTTTTTAATGCCTGCAAACACTTGTTTTGTGACGCCTTGTCCAAGGTCTAGTTGTAAACATAAGAGTTTATCGGCACCGTCAACATGGGTTGCTTGGGTAATTTTTGCTACACGCAAATCAACTTTCATCACATCATCGATTGATGCCTCTGGTGCAATATTTAATGGGTTGTCATCAACGGTTTGTGTTGTTTGATTGTCGTCTAAGGTTGGTTGAGTTGTCTTTTCGTTCATAATAGCCTCAATTTTGTTAGGTTCAATTCGTGTAAGTAACGGTTTAAAGCGGTTAATCGTATGATGTTGTCCTAGCCATTGATCTAATGTATCCCATTGGTCAATCGTGGTATTTAAAAAGTCAGCAGCTTTCTTAGATAAACGTGGCATGACAGGGGTTAAGTAACCCATTAAGATTTTAAAGAGGTTAATAGCTTGACTACAGACTTGATGGACTAAAGTCGATTGGTCTGTTTCTGATTTGATTAATTGCCAAGGCTTATACGTATCGACAAATTGGTTTGCTTGATCTGCTAACTTCATGATGTGGCGCATTGCTTGAGCAAAGTCGCGTTTCTCATAACACTCAGCAATCACAGATTTTTGGTTTTTAAAAATTTTAAGTAACTCAGGATCAAGAACTGTATCAGTCAGACGATTGTCAAATTTTTTACGCAAAAAGCCCGCACAACGACTGGCAATATTAATGACTTTTCCGACAATATCACTATTAACACGTGTGGTAAAATCATCAAAATTTAAGTCAAGGTTATCAACACGTGGCGTTAATTTGGCTGCAAAATAATAACGTAAGTATTCTGAATCAAGATGATCTAAATAATGACGAGCTGTAATAAAAGTGCCTCGAGATTTTGACATTTTTTGACCATTAATGGTCAAAAAGCCATTTGCGAAAATACCCGTTGGTTTGCGATAGCCGGCATTTTGTAAAATAGCAGGCCAAAATAATGCATGAAAATAAATAATATCTTTACCAATAAAATGGTAAAGCTCAGATGTTTGTGAGGATTTCCAATAATGATCAAAATCAATATTATGTTTTTCGCAATAGGCTTGAAAGCTAGCAATATACCCAATCGGCGCATCAAGCCAGACATAAAAATATTTTTCTTCATTAGTGCCAGGAATCGGGAATCCAAAATAAGGTGCATCTCGTGAAATATCCCAATCTTGAAGTCCATCAGCAAACCATTCTTTCAATTTATTGCGAATTTCAGGTTGCAGATCAGCGGTATTTTTTAACCATTGTTCAAGCCAATCTGCTTGTTGGCTTAACTTGAAAAAGTAATGCAGACTTTGTTTTTTCACAGGGGGTTGACCGGTGACTGCTGATGTTGGATTAATCAGCTCCATAGGAGAATAGGTTGCACTACAGGCTTCACAACTATCACCATATTGCTCGGGGGTATGACACTTAGGGCATGTTCCGGTGACAAATCGATCCGGTAGAAACATATTGGCTTTAGGATCAAATGCTTGTTCAATCGTACGTTGTTCAATTAAATCCTGTTGTGATAAAGTCTGATAAATATCATTGACAATTTGTTGGTTTAGCGTTTTATGCGTTGAGGCATAATGATCAAATGCAATATCAAAATCCGCAAAGTCATTGATATGAGACTCAATCATCCCGTCGACTAATTGCTCTGGGGATATATTGTTTTTCTGTGCTCGAAGCATAATAGGGGTGCCATGTGTATCACTGCCGCAAACAAAATGACATGTATTGCCTTGCATTTTTTGAAAACGAACCCAAATATCGGATTGAATATAACCAAGCATATGGCCAAGATGTAAATGGCCATTGGCATATGGTAAAGCATTAGTAACCAAGATGTGACGCATATGATGTATTAACCTATAATCTTTTATTCTTTAATAGCGGTTATTATACGTTAAAATCATGAATAACAAAATGGCTCAATCGACTTTTACAGTGGATTCCTAGGAAATAACATTAGCTTAGCACCATCATGCAATTTAAATCGCAAAGGTAAGTGAATCAATAAGTTGATCAAGGATGATTAATTCATTTTTTTGTTTCAATCGTATCTAATACTTGTTGGACTGATAATTGTGTCAAGCAGTGGTAATGGCCAAATCGACAAGTACGTTGAAAGCAAGGGCGGCATGTTAAATCAGTTCGATATAAAGCCGTTGCATATTGACTAAGCGGTGGAGTAAAAGTATGCGTACTAGATCCATATAAAACAGTACAACGACGATTTAAAGCACAAGCAATATGCATTAACCCTGAGTCATTTGACACCACATGATTTGCCTGTCTGATTAATGCCATGGCATCAGGTAATGCTGTTTTTCCAGCTAAATTGAGACTGTGATCAAGTTGGTCAGTAATTGTTTGGCCAATTGTTGCTTCATTAGGACCCCCCAAAATAAGAACAAACCAGCCTTTTTGGACCATGGCTACTGCCAGATGCCTAAAATAATCAATGGGCCATTGTTTTGCAGGTCCATAAGCCGCACCAGGGCATAAAATTAATAAAGGGCGATTTGTTGCTTGATTGCCTAAATAGTGAGTTTTAGCTTGATCTATTTGGGCTTGATTGATATGTAAGGTTGGCCATGGGAGTTGATCAAATGGTAGTGAGTGCTGGTTTGATGAAGCTAACGCGCAAAAACGTTGAATCATCGTTGGTAATTGTAATTTATTAAGCCGTCGCCGGTCATTGAGCAAGCCATAGCGCATTTCGCCATGATACCCCGTTTTTGTTCGGATATGTGCTGCCCAGGGAATGAGGGCTGATTTCCAAGAGTTTTGTAAAACAATTGCATGTGTATAGCCGGCATGGCGGAGTGACTTTCCTGCACGATAGCGAGCTTTAAAAGCCATTTTCCCGCGAGGAAATGCCCAATTTAGGACCGTATCAATTTCTGGCATATGATGTGCAATATCCGCACAAGGGCCCGGTGCAATCACGGTGATATGGCAAGCAGGTTGTTGTTGCTTCAGCAGGCAATAGAGTGATTGGGACATTACCATATCACCGATCCATGCTGGGGCAATAATTAAATAACGATTATTCGCCATGGTTGTTTGAGGTGGTATCTAACTCAAACTGATTGCCACAATAGGGGCAAATATTGCGTGTTTTGCCAAATTTTGGGTCTAAATCGATATATACTCGTGGATGCTCAGACCAAGTAGTTTGATCTTTTGGCGGACAAAATGCTGATTGACCTGGCTTAATTTTATAAACAGGGCGGTTTTGATCTTTCATATCATAGGTTCCTTCATTGGTCAGCTGTTGTTTATTTTAATCAATCCTAGCTGACTTTTCAAATAGTTTGCTTCATGTCCTGTCGTCTAAATACGATCAGTGTTTAAAACCATAAGTAGTAAATGTTTGTCATCAACATTAATCCAATGACAATGGTCCCGGAAATGGCATTGAACCATTTGCTATATCGTTGGTTTTTTTGATGGGTATAGAGTAAAGCTAGAATAACGACAAGTGTTAGCGCCATGTATACAATGGTGGCAATTTGAATTTTATCTAGAATGGTCATGATACTTAAAGGTGGTAATAAGCCATCGGTAGCAATTTTATTACCTACCACCGCGAAAATAGCCCCTGTTAGTAGTGCAATCCGACTTTTTAAGTCATCAATAGGAACAATGAAAACACATAAAGTTAAAAACAAGGCTAAAATCAACATGCCAAAAATATGGATCAGCCAATGGATATTGGTATGGCCAATGTCAAGTGTATATTCTAGTGCTTGGTAGCGACTTGTGTTGTTTCCTGGTAAGCCAAAATTTGAATGGTATTGTTCAGTGGATGTGCTCAACTTGGTATTGATAATATCCCAACCAGGAATAGTAAGATGTTTTTGATAGCCACTATTTTTAAAGTCTGGAACCATATGCCAAGCATTTGAACGATCATGGTTTTCAATGCGAATTTTTAACTGATGATGTCCAAATGGAAAACGATAAAAATGCCAGTTTTGAATAATAGTGGCACGAATATGAAAGAGCTCACGAACTTTGTTGGTTCCGGGGATGGAGTCTTTGCGGTGATGTAATATCGTCATATTCGTTGTATTCATTAATTCAAATCTTTCTCCAATGGGATATTGATCTTGATGTACAGCCCAAGCCCAAAAAATGACATCAGCTGATTGGTTAGCTAGGTTGACTTGATAAATATGATCAATAAAAATACCTGTTTTGACAGGATGTTGGTTTGAAGGGGTGGCAGAACCAATATGCCAACTACTGAAAAAAAATATTAATACCATTAAATATTTCAATAAATCTTTTTGCATTAGAATAATCAGTTTCAGTGATTAAGTGTGTATATCATAACATAAAAATATTGATCACTAGGTCAATCTAAACAGGCTTGTGATTTAGATGGATGTTAACTAGGTTTTAGCTAAAGTTATTGTTATAATTAAATGATAGACTGAATAAGGTGGGCAGTATGGTTGATCAGGCCACACATTTATTAAAAACAATTTATGGTTATCCTTCATTTCGTTCTCATCAAAAACCGATTATCGATGCACTGGTTCAAGGGCAACATGTATTTGCCTTAATGCCAACCGGTGGTGGAAAATCGTTATGCTATCAAATTCCAGCTATGATTCGACCTGGAGTTGGGGTTGTGATATCACCGCTTATTGCGTTAATGGAAGATCAATGCCAAGCGTTACAAGAATATGGTGTTGCTGCGGCAACGATCCATACCAATACAACCACTGAAACGATACAAACGACTGTTCGCCAAATTAAACAGCAAACCTTAGATTTATTATATGTTTCTCCTGAACGACTATTAACCTCTTTTTTGTTTGATTTGCTACAACAGCATTCGGTTAGCTTATTTGCCATTGATGAGGCGCATTGTGTATCACAGTGGGGGCATGATTTTCGTCCAGAATACCGCCAGTTAGGGAGTCTAGCCGAATATTTTCCGAACACGCCACGGATTGCATTGACTGCCACTGCGGATCAAGCAACACGCATGGATATTGTTCAGCGTTTGCAATTAGAAAAAGGCCAACAGTTTGTTGCCAGTTTTGATCGGCCAAATATTTATTATCAAGTCATGCCAAAAGATAACCCTAAAGCTCAATTAAAAAAGTTTTTAGCCAATTATCAAGGCGACTCGGGGATTGTTTACTGTCTGTCTCGGAAGAAAGTCATGGAAATTGCTGAATATTTACAACAGGCCGGTTATCAAGCATATGGTTATCATGCAGGTTTAACCAGTGCGCACCGAGATCAAGTTCATCATAATTTTATCAAAAAAGAAGGGATTATTGTGGTGGCAACAATTGCCTTTGGGATGGGGATTGATAAACCTAATGTTCGGTTTGTCGCGCATCTAGATTTACCAAAGAGTATTGAAAGTTATTATCAAGAAACAGGCAGGGCAGGCCGTGATGGGGCTCCAGCGGTTGCCTGGATGGTCTATAGTATGGCCGATGTAACCGCACAACAGCGCTTCATTGAAACCTCAACAGCACAAAGCTCGGCAAAACAGTTGGCTCAGCAAAAATTGTCACGACTTGTCGGATATTGTGAAACAGCCACATGCCGTCGTGAAGTATTATTACGTTATTTTGATCAAGTCAGTAGCCCTTGTGGCTATTGTGATGTTTGTCAGCATCCGCCGAAAACATTCGATGGGACCACTATTGCTCAAATGGCAATATCAGCGATCTTGCGAACCGAGCAACGGTATGGGAAAAATCATATTATTGATATTCTTCGAGGAGTTAAAACCGATAAAGTGTCTTATCAAGGTCATGATCAGCTGCCGACATTTGGGGTTGGAACTGCTTATTCTAAAAAAGCATGGCAAAGTTATTTAGAGCAGTTGATTATGCAGGGGTGGTTAATGGTTGATTGGATGAACCATCATTGCATTAAAGTCCTTGATACCGCAGTAGATGTATTAAAAGGCAAAACAACCATTCAGCTGATGCAACGGATGGATGTCAAGCCGGTGTCCATTCATCAATCCTCGGTGTCAAAAACACAGCAAGAGGCTCATTGGCAAAGGGACGATCAACAGTTATTTGAATCTTTAAAAGAAAAACGCAAAGCCTTAGCAAAAGCTAATGATGTACCTCCTTATATGGTTTTGCATGATCGGTCACTAATTGCTTTGATTAATCAACGACCTGAAACATTAGCAGACTTACATCAAATCATTGGCTTTGGTCAGGCAAAAATTGACAAGTATGGCCAAGCCTTTTTAGATTGTTTGACTGATACAAAAAAATAGGCCTATCAATCAAAAAATAATGGCAAGTGGGTATTATTTTCAAGGTTGATCAGGTCAATAGTCTTTTGCTTGCAATGCCATGATAAGGCTTTACATCGGAACAATGGGATTGTTAGACTGATTGCAACAGTTGGATCAGTGCAACTGTCATATGAAATCGAAACATTAGGAGTAATTTATACATGTCAATTAAGCAAAACGACGTTGTTAGCATTCACTACACGCTAAAAAATGACGCTGGCGAAGTCTTAGATAGTTCTGAAGGACGTGGTCCATTAGAATTTATTCAAGGCGCTGGTTCAATCATTCCTGGTCTTGAAGATGCCATGGTTGATAAAGCTGAAGGTGAAAATTTCAATGTCACGATTGCCCCAGAAGATGCTTATGGTGAGTATTCAGAATCAATGGTTCAACAAGTCAATGTTGATGAAATGAAAGGCATTGATAATGTTGAAGCCGGAATGCAATTACAAGCGCAAACAGAGCAAGGCCCAATTCCAATTGTTGTTAAATCAGTTGAGGAAGGGGTTGCAACCTTAGATGCGAACCATCCACTTGCTGGTGAAACATTACATTTTGACGTTACT
>CAZAJS010000054.1:0-8640 GCA_964485635.1 uncultured Francisellaceae bacterium | reverse complement strand
AGCCCCTGCAATGCCATCAGCGGCATTTAGATCCATGCCAATTTTGTGGCCTTGGCCATCATATTGATTGACCGTATGTAAGTAAACACCTTGACTTGAGGCCTCAACGTTTTGAGTGATCAATAAGCTTAATAAGCTAGCTGTCAATGTGATGTTTTTCAAATCATAACTCAACCAGAAATAACAATTAATCATTTATGATACATAATGGGTAAAAAAAAAGCAAGCTTACTGCTTGCTGTGAGGAATACTGATTTAAAAACAAGGAGAAATTAACTGATTAAGTCCCAAGCGTCATCACCATAAATACCAGATGGTCGATAGGCTTTTTGTGCGCACCAAGCCCCTTCTGGGAGAGGTTTGCATTTATATTTATCACCTTTATCGATTACGACATCTCCTGGCTTATATTGAGATGGGTTACTTGGGTCGTATTGAGGTGGGTTGTCAGGGCCAGGACCAGGTCCAGGTCCAGGTTCAGGTCCAGGACCAGGTCCAGGTCCAGGTCCAGGTCCAGGTCCAGGTTCAGGCGATTCCGGATACTTAATATCAACCATTTGCTGGTCTTTTGAACCGGCAATCACAAAGTCTGGCTTGATCGTTGCTTGTTGTCCATCGACATCTTCTGCTGCGATATGCCAACGATCTTGACTCATGTTACCTGTTACCGGTAAGTCAATTGATGTTTGACCGTTATTAACAGTGAACTGTTTCATTTCCCCATCACTATTCGCCGCATAAATGGTGACATCTTGATGGTCATCTAATCCTGACACATCAAATGTAACTTTTTCTGATTTCTCACCGGTTTGATGATATTTCATCTGAACCGATTGAGTTTGGTTTGGTTTAATCGTCACGGTTTTTGCTTGATCAACTGCATAATGATCCCCCGATTGACTTGTAAAGTCATCAAACTCAATCCGGTATTTTTGCCCATCATCGGTTGTTGGTAAATCATCAATTTCCATGGTTTGATTTAGCTCAATTTTCCCTTGTTGGACCACTGTATGATCATTTGAGTTGATAATTTGGTAGTGCGGTGTTTGTTTCGGTTTAACAGAGCTGTCAACTGAGGCTTTTAAGTCTAAAGTGCCTTGTTGGACCGCTTTGACGATTTCAAAATGTTGAAGCTCTGATGAAACACCATTTGGCCCCGTAATCCAGACATCATCTTGACCTAATTTATCAGATTTTGGCACATGAATCTTAAATGTGCAGCTTGTATGGCCTCGATAAACTTCACATTCATTGCTGTCTTTGTAAAGCAAGTTTGGATCATCACTATGGATTGTTAGTGTGAAACGTTGATCAGAAGTATCAGCTTTATCAAACTGCATGCTTTGTAATGCACTGACTTGACTGTCAATGGCCGCATCCGCCTCGATGGTTTCATCTTGACCACGTTGGACTTCAGGATTGTCAACGGTTTCAGTAATCCCGCTTAACTTTTCTTTTGTATGACTTGGATTCGTATTGTTATCACTGCCACTGTCACAAGCGGCCAGCATCAAACTTGAACAAAGCAAAAAAGCAATTTTTTTCTTCATGGATTCACCTATTATTTTTTAAGTTTTGACATTGATTATTTTAAATTTAAAGACGCCTCAACATTATTTCTCAAATGTTGTTAAGTCAGAAAATTGGACTTTTGACCAAGCTAAGCGACCAATTGCACCCCCTTCAGGGTCATTATTTGATTGATCAAATAGGGCAATATAATAAGTTTTCTCACCATCATGAGTTTTATAAGCAACATCGCCTTTATGATAATCAGTCGATGCTTGCCATGGAGCAATTTGCTCAATGTTGGCTTGTAGCCATTCACCATGGTCTGATGGTTTTAATCCTTTGTTATTGACCGTGCAATAATAGACATGGCCCTTATAGCTGACAAGTTGGCCTTCTTGATAGGTTGTATTTTGATCCCATGCTTCAGGCTTAGCACCAAATAAGGCCACTTGGTTTGAACTGATCGTATCATCACCATTCGTCGCTTGAATTTGAACTTTTGCATCTTGGTCAGACGTTTGGTTCAAGTTGCTTACCGTAAAGTGATCACCGGAAATATTACAAGTCGCAGCAGACGTATCACTTAGCTGACATTTGTACGTCACGCTATCATTTTGGTTGGCTGATAAATAAGCGTTATTATCGAAATGGCCTTTTACTTCAGAAGCCTTGCGTTGGTCAATTTGAACTGAGTTTTGACCTGGCCAATGCAGTGCTGATCCGTCATGTAGCGCTTGGTAAGCTGCATGGAATAGTGAATATTTTGCATTTTGCGATGATTTTGTCAAAGCATCTTGTGTGAAAGTCCAGAACCAGACACCCCCTAAATCATATTTTTTGACAAGCTCTTTAATTTTGCTTTCAACCGTCGTTGGTGTGTCAAAGCTAAAGACAGGGTAGGCATCGTAGTAGGCATCCGGTGATCCAGCAAAAAGTTGTTGAACATCTTTTTGTTGACTATACATCCAACCTTGCATATCGCCATCATGGTCTAAATGGGTTAGTTGTAAGTTGCTTGGCAGAGGTGTTCCAGCATTACCACGCTTATCTAGATTGGTTCCACCCATTGGGCAATTGTTAGACACTTTGCCGCCTGAGACTTGCTCAAGGAAACATGTGTAGCTGTAAACACCCGTGAAGTCAACCATGCCACCGGCTGGGTTAAATGCGTCTGGATTGGCATTGTAAGCGTAGGCGTAATTGCCTGGGTTATCATAATAGCGGTCTTTGAAAGCATCAAATACGTCATCCACATTACTATAACGTAAGGATGCCTGATCACCGTAGTTATTCGCTTGCGTTGGCTTTTCATTAATCAACATTTCGCGAGCATAGGCTGGAATGCCCAATAAAATTTTATTACTCGGCACACCTTGGTCTTTGATATAAAAGTCCAATGATTTTTTCAGATAGTCAATCGGTGACATTGAGGCAGCGACCCCATCTTCGTCGGACGCATCAAATTCACCATGAACATCAAACGCCATCAAATCAATCCAGTTGACTTGTTCGGCAATATGCCCCCAGTCGATTGATCCATTTGATGATAATTTATCTGTGTCTTTATTGGCCCAAACAGCAACGGATAGAATATATTTGTCCCCAAATTTTGCCTCAAGTTGATCAATCAATAACTTGAAAAAGTGACCTTCTTCTTGGGCGCGTTTTTCACCTAAGAATTCACCACGTAAATAACCAGGGTATTCCCAGTCAATATTAACACCATCGAGGTTATTTTGTCTGATATAGCTTAATGTTGTTCGGATAAATCGTTGAACAATAGGATTAGACGCTTGAATTTCGCCAGATCGACTAGCTGCTTTAGCATCTAAAAACATTTGTTCAAATTGTGAGGCAAAGCTCCAGCCACCAATTGATGCGAGCAATGGAATATTATGCTCGCTGGCATAGTTAGTCAAATAATCGCGAATCTCTTTATTAACACGAGGTTCAGCTTTATCATCCAAATTATACACGGTTCCGTTATCTAGATAAGGGATCCCCGCTCTACCATACGTTACACCACCGTATGATTGTTGATTCGCTGTATCTTGTGAATTTTTAATACTTAAAAATGCATAGGTGATAAAGTTTGGTTGTTCGCCTTGAACCATGTTTAACTTTGCAACACCACTGCCACCACGCCAATAAGACCAGTCTGGGTAAAAACCACCAACCCAAGTCCCATTCGGTTCTACTGATCCGTATTGTTGGTTATTTGTCGTTTGCGCTTGTTGGTCTGTTGCCTGAGCAAAAGCGGTGCCTGCAAACATAACAGAACTTAACATCATCATGGTTTTTTTCAATTTCATTGTGTTGGTCGATCCTTTTTGGTTGTTGAACTGTAATGAACTAGCGCTAATTTATCCCATGGGTGTATGAAAGTCAACCACATAATCATCAAAATGAATGAAAACGTTTAATTTTTTATCAAAAAGCAGTAGGTTTAGCCAAAATGATAGACAACGGAGAACGTGGTTTGCGTATTCGTTGCCGGTTTATCATCAAGAGGATCATTGGTATGTTCAATCATGTATTGAGCATCAATCGCTAAATCGTCATTCAGATCAAATTCGACACTGGAAGTGGCTGATGTTCTTGTTTCCTCAGGCGTATCATTGATTTGTGCATTTTGTGTGAAAAGAATGCTTGAAGATAATTGCCATTCATAATTAGCACTGGCTTGGGTACCAAACTCATTGGTAAAGGTCCGCTCAGGGGTATTCCGAATTCGTTGTGTTAAACTAGGACCAATGCGCGCGGTTAAATGAGCTTTTTTTGTTTCAAAAATCAAACGCGAGTACCCGAGTGTTTGTGTCATGGTATAGCGGTTACTGGCATTTAAATCACGCAGATATTCTAATGTGACAAAAACGCCATTGTGATCATTAAAATCATAGTTTGTGCGGGCTAATGCTTGTAAGCGGTTTTTTAAATTGTCTGCTTGATCCGCTGTCGTGTAATCATAATTGGCTTCTAATAAATTAGTCCAAGGCGTTGTTGGATGATATTTAATAACACTGGCTAAGTTAATAGATTTTGTATTTGTATCCCCTTGATTAATACTGCCACCAGCACTGAGTTTTGACCCATCCCAGGGTTTAGGAATTTGATGTGATTTCTCAAAGGTAAATGTTTTGTCATTTTCTTTAATAGCATCAGGAAGTAGTTGTTCTGTTTGACTTGTATCAGGTTGCTCGGGTGGGGTTGTGGTTTGGCCTTGAGCCTTTTTTTCGAAATATTGTGCAAGCTTTTGATGGTATTGGGCGTGTTGTTGCCAAACTTCTTGTTTTGTTGGTTCAGCTAAGCTGTCACAAGCGTTGAGTAATCCATAAAGTCCGATCAGCAGATTGCCAAATAAATGTTTTTGATTTGCCATATATATCACTACCGCACTTTATGTTATGATTGAGCTTGTGTTTGATTATTTGACGAATCCGGAAGAAATAAAGCACCACGATTGCCACATCCGGGGAGTGTCAAAAAAGTACTGGTAATAAAACAAATAATGATGATTGGTCGCATGAATCAAGTCAAATTGTTGTTAATGATGGTGCTATCGTATCATGACCATTTGTTAGGACCAATAAAATACCATAGCAGATTTAAGGCCAATCAGGAGGGCTCGTGAAATATATTTATACCATTTTAGCTATTTCAGGCACTTTATTATTGCTTTTAATCGGTTACGGTATGTTATTTTTTAATCCAGAGCATTATAAAAAAGCCATTGAAGCTAATTTTCAACGTCAAACGGGGATACGCTTAGATCTTGGGGAATTAATCCATTATGATTGGATGCCATTAGATATTAGTCTGGCCGATGTGCAATTAGCCAAGCCTGCTACTGGCGCTTGGGGACAATGGGAGCATGCAACGGTTACTTTAAATCCGTTAGCATTAATCACACATAAAATCCAAGCCGTTCATCAATTACAAGCTTGGAATGGGCAAATCCATTTTCAAGGCAAACAAATTGCCATTCCCTATTTAAAAGTCGTCCATGGAGCAAAAGGCTATCAAGCGACTTTACGCTTGCGATTGAATCATCAATCAATTGAATTTAGTGGCAATATTCATGTGGGGAAACATAAAACATTTACCATTGATCAAGTCAAAATCGAAGATCAGTTGCTCGTTACGCAAGATCAGACTATGAAAATGATCATCAAGGCACCATCTGTCAATTATATTGCCACACAGGGCGGTTTTTTAGAAATTCCAACGATGCAAGTCAACATCAATCAGCAGCACTTGACAGGGCAAGTAGCAATGGGATCATTAAAACCATTAGCCGGCTATGTTAAGCTGCACACTCCAACACTATCAATACAAAACTTATTGAACAACCCCCATCTAACGGCGCAGGCAAATAATTGGCAAATGCAGTTACAAATTGATCAGCATTCGGATCAAGAGGCTATAAACATGCGTTTAAAAGCGGATGAATCAAAGCTTTCAGGAGGTGATTTAAATCATTCGGCTGAACAAATCAAACAGTTAGTCAATCAAGTTAAGCATGTTGATCATTTTCAACAAATTATTGATACCGCAGAACAATTAGCCGCTCAATGGATTAATGATCAAGGCGCACTTAAAATTGATCATGATCAAACAACACATGTCAATCAATGGCAAATACAAAGCCACTTGACACAGTCAGAATGGGATATTGATCAAATAAATGCGCAAGCTGATGAGTTTACCTTAACGGGGAAAGGGCGGTGTATTTTGGCCACAGCACATTGTATCGCACCTTTAAAATGGCATATTGATTCAACCCCATCAATTACGATTCCATCGCAATTGATATGGGACCAAGATACTGGCGTTTCAATTCATTTAGATCAATCGAGTTTAGAAAAGCTATTACGTAATACGATTAAGCAACAACTGCAACAATTTTGGTTACAATAAAACAACGGCATTACCGATGTCAGAGATATTAGCGATCCGCGACCTTTCCGGGGTTGGCCTACAAATTGAAAAAAAGCTTAATAAAGCTGGCATTCATACGCTGACTGATTTAGTCCTTTGGTTGCCAAAAGGTTATCATGATCGTCGTACGATTGTGCCAATTAACACATTGCAATCAGGGCAATGGGCGCAAGTTCAAGGTCAATTGATTCAAGTCAAACCCTTGCGTAAAGGCAAAAAATTACAAATTCAGTGCTTACTAGAAGATCAAAGTGGTCAAATCGCATTGTATTTTTTTCAAGCGTATCCGAATCAGTTGCGGCAATTACAACAGGCTAATTGGATTCGGTGTTATGGGCAAGTTAGTGCTATGCGGACACTGGTTCACCCAGAATGGCAAGTCATTGATTCGCCCGATACGCCAGTTTCCAAGCAGTTAATCCCTATTTATCCGGCACTTTCAGGATTAAGTTCAAAGCAACTGCAACGCTTGATCCAACAAGCTTTGTCAAAAGTTTCATTTCCTTGTTTATTGCCACGGAAATTATCCCAAACATATGATATGGGCCAGATACAATCCTCCCCCTTAGCAACGATTCATTGTCCGACAACACTGACGAATGCCACACAGGCGAGACAACAAATTGCCATTGAGGAGCTATTAGCCCATCATTTGATCGGGAAACATCAGCGAGCTGAACAAAAATCACAAGCCACGGCATTAGCTTGTCAGCTTGATATTGAGGCTGAGCGTCAATTATTAGCAGCATTGGCTTTTGATTTAACGGACGCTCAACAGCGAGTCAAACAAGCCATCATGCATGATTTAAAACGAGCAACCCCGATGAGTCGCTTAGTCCAAGGCGACGTTGGCTCAGGTAAAACCATTATTGCTGCATGTGCGGCATTACAGGTTGCCCAGAATGGATGGCAAACCACATTAATGGCGCCGACTGAAATTTTAGCGCGACAGCATTATTCAAATTTTCAGCAGTGGTTAGCGCCTTTTGGTATTGACGTATGTTTATTAACTCAGCAGTTAACCAACAAACAAAAATCTGGTGTTTATGACCAAATTAAGCAACAAAAACCAGTGGTTTTAATTGCCACTCATGCGGCGTTTCAAGAAACCGTTCATTATGGCCGATTAGGATTAGTGATTATTGATGAGCAGCATCGGTTTGGTGTGGCACAGCGGTTAGCCTTATTAGAAAAAGGGCGTTACGCAAATCAATTACCCCATCAGTTAGTGATGACAGCTACTCCGATTCCACGAACTTTGGCTATGACTGTGTATGGTGATTTAGACAGTTGTCGTATTGATCAGTTACCTCCAGGACGACAACCTATTAAAACACGGGTGATCAGTCAGCATGATGATATGGCATTGATGCAACGTCTAGCTGACCATGTCAAAGGTGGTGGGCAAGCTTACTGGGTGTGCCCCTTTATTGAACCATCCGAATATTTTGATACGGTTGAGTCAGTAACACAGCGTTATGACGCTTTATGTCAATGGATTGATCCTAGTCTGATTGGGATTGTCCATGGTCAAATGACCGGGCAAGAAAAACAAGCAATGATGTCGGACTTTCGTGATCAAAAAATTTATTTATTACTTGCGACAACGGTTATTGAAGTGGGGATTGATGTGCCTAATGCTAATATTATGGTGTTAAGCAATGCTGAACGGTATGGGTTATCCCAGTTACATCAATTAAGAGGGCGCATTGGACGCGGAGAAAAAACCAGTTATTGCATACTTTTATATCAACCACCGTTAGGCAAAACGTCCAAGAAACGGCTAGCATTAATGCGTCAAACACAAGATGGGTTTGTTTTAGCTGAAGAGGATCTTAAGCTCAGAGGGCCAGGTGATCTATATGGGAAAGCACAAACAGGCCAAATCAGTTTTCAAGTGGCTGATTTAATACAAGATGAAGCCTGGTTAGGCGTGATTCCAGAGATGGCTAACCAGTTAGATGCACAAACACAGCAAGCATTAATCCAGCGTTGGATTGGCCGGCGGTCTATTTATCAGCAAGCCTAAGAACGTAATTAGTTGGTAAGCATAATAGACAAGCATACAACCGATTTCATCTTAAAATCACACTATCTAAAAAAGCAATGTTCATACAGATTTAAATGAATATTCAAAAAAATTGACCTAAAAATGATCATTAATGATGTGTAATAATTGCACTTTTGATT
>CAZAJS010000053.1:0-8691 GCA_964485635.1 uncultured Francisellaceae bacterium | reverse complement strand
GCTCCTGATTCTTTTCTCAATATTAGTCACATGTCTTTCTTCGCGGTATTTTAAAAAACGTTTATCGATTTTGCCTATCACTCTTTGGATTATTAACAAAAAATCGCTATCCTAAACATACATCAAACAAAATTAAAAGATTGCTATGTTACTCGATATCTTAAAAACCGTCCAAGTGAAGTTTTATGATCAATTGCAACAAGTGACGGATCAACCGCATTTACGCCTTGTCATCATGCCATTTGAGCAATTAGCCACATTGAATGAAGGTCTAGATTTAGCTGCTCAATATGCCCAACAAAAAGCATGGGGCCATGCAAAACCTGATCAACCCTGGACCAGTGTTTTGCCAAATGGCAACCCGATCGTCATTGTTCCCCCTTATCAAGCACAAACAGATCTAACCACTTGGCTTGCTGATTTACGCCAAGCTATTAAACCTTACTGGATTGATCAACGCCCTGGAATTATTTTAGATGGCCAGCAAGCTGATGTCACCAGCATTAATGCGGCTTTACGTGTTTTATTAGCTTATAGTGCGTCATTGCCCAACTACCAACAAGAAGCACAAGTCACAGGGAAGTTCATTAGTGTCATTGGCACGAGCTTAAGCACTTGTCGTGAAACAATCGCAGCCCATCAAGGCAATGCCATAGCCCGATATTTAAGCCTCATGCCACCGAATTACCTAACGCCAGCTCACTATATGGATTTAGTCGCTTATATGGCTGAAAAAAAAGGCTGGGAGATCACGTTATACCAAAAGCACGACCTACATAAAATGGGTGCTGGGGCTTTTTGCGCAGTGGCCAGTGCTTGTGATAAAGCCGGAATTGTAAAACTATCTTATCAACCATCATCTTCAGATCAAGCCAACCAAGCTCCCATCACCTTAGTTGGAAAAGGGGTTTGCTATGATACAGGCGGCTTAAGCATTAAACCGGCTCAATATATGCAAGGCATGCATGAAGATATGATGGGAAGTGCCGTGGCATTAGGCAGTTTTTATGCTTTAACCGAGTGTCAACCGGATTATCCGATTACCTGCTATTTAGCATTAACGGAAAATAAAATTGACCGCCAAGCTTTTTTACCCGACAGTGTGGTCACCACATTAGCTGGTAAAACCATTGAAATTACCGATACAGATGCGGAAGGTCGCTTAATTTTGTTAGATACGATGACTTTAGCACAACAACAAGACAAACCCTGTTTGATGATTGATTATGCCACTTTAACAGGTACGGCAATAAAATCACTTGATACAACGCATAATGCCCTTTTTAGTAATCACTCAGACTGGCTGACTGATTTAATTAGCATCGGTTCAGCTAGCGCTGAAAAAGCTTGGCCATTTCCCCTTGATCCAAGTTATCAGAAAAAACTGAAATCGAATGTTGCTGATTTAAAGCAATGTGAAGTTGTGGGCAATGCTGATCATATTTATGCGGCTAAATTATTGGAAAACTTTGTCCAACCAAGCTGTCGCTGGCTACATTTAGATTTATCCGCGGGCAATCATGACGGTGGGTTAGGCGCGATTCCTTCCGATACAATTGCCCCGGGTGTCTTTTTTACACAACGCCTTGTCAAACACATGATTGGTTAACTCACAGTTTAGATACGCAATATGACTGCCCTTTTAAGAGTTAATCAAGCTCAAATGAATCTGATAAAGCTGTTTGCAAAGCTTGGCGTTGGGCTGAATTAAGAGCTAATTTAATTTTAACCTGATACGGCAAATGCATTAATAAGTGAGCTAGCTCTTCTGGCGTCAGTGCCTCTTCTAATCCATTTTGATGCAAATGCATCTGCTCGAGTGTATAAGGCACTTGTGTCAGAGCCGCAACAAGCGTCTTATTCTCCATTTTAGTCAACTCATTTAAAGCCCAATCTAAAATTTTTAATGCTTTAGGCAAGCTGGCCACCGCCCGTGTCAATGCCATGGGGTTGGCAATGCCTAATGTTCCAATTTGATTATTTTTTAAACTTAAATGATTCAACTGTGTTGGTACATGCTGACATAAAGCGATCATTCCATCCGGATAAGCTCCTAAGGCATTATCGTCACAATCAAGTGTGACCAAATCTTTTGGCAAGCTATGCATAGCATTGGCTAAATCTTGACTGGATAACTTACCTAAGGCATTGTCTGAAAACACCAGCGTTCGCAGCCCATATGGCAGCGAGCCTAATACTTTAGTTAACCCTGATTTTAAGGCGCCTAATTGATTGCTATACAAACCAATATGTTCCAATCCTCTAGGTAGTTGTGCAATGGCACGAGCCAAGCCATAGCCAGAATAATAGCCGAGCTCATTATTAGATAAACCAATGCTTTTTAATTGCTTAGGCAATTTTCGAAAGGCTTTTGATAAGGCTTTTGGTGG
Organism: uncultured Francisellaceae bacterium; assembly: GCA_964485635.1. Taxonomy (GTDB): domain Bacteria; phylum Pseudomonadota; class Gammaproteobacteria; order Francisellales; family Francisellaceae; genus CAZAJS01. The sequence continues at coordinate 6,301 of CAZAJS010000053.1, read as the reverse complement.
CAGTTTTGATAATTGATTATGCGATAAATCTAAGCTAATTAAGCGATTCGGCACTCCCGATAAAGCTTGAACAATATCATTTTTGGGCAATAGGCCTAATCGATTATCAGCTAACTCAACTCTTTCAACGCCAGCTGGCAAATTAGCCAACATGCGTTGAATCACCGCTCCAGATAAATACCCTAAATCATTATGCGCCAGATCAATTTGTTTTAAGGCATCAGGAATGCCTGAAAACCACTTAGCTAAATCACGACTAGAAAAGTGGCTAAAATCATGATAGCTCATCGACAGGCTTTCAATCGGGGGTAGCTTTTGAAAAGCTTTTTTTAAAACAAAGGGATCCACACCAACTAAATTATTATTTTTAAAAACAATATGGCGAATCTGACGTGGCAAAGCCGCAAAACTGTCAACCAAAGCTTGATTTGAAAGCCGATTAAAACGGTTATTTTCAAAAATCACAGTCGTGGTCTGCTGATCGATATGATCAATAGCTGCTTGCGTTTGTTGGTCATTAAAAATTTCAATAGTGGCACTTTTCATAGGCGTTATTACTTATTAGCAGGTGAATCATTTAAAAGTTACATTGCATTAGCCGACACTAACCACATTTTGAATAGCCACAATTCAAGCAAGTATTACAACCATCTAACTTAACGACAGCTTTCATACGACATTGACCACATAATTGTGCATCCCCCGGGAATTGACTGTCTGATGCTGTTTGTTCATTGGCACTTTTTGATGCCTGAATTAATGGCTCATGCTGATCTAGCATACCAATTTTTTGTAAATGACGTTCAATCACATCACCAATTTCAGATACTAATGATGGAATGTATTTCCCACCTTTTTTCAAATATCCGCCATTTGGATCAAACACTGAGCGTAACTCTTCAACTAAAAAAGTAATATCTCCCCCTTTTCGAAATACAGCAGAAATAATTAATGTCAAGGCTACCGTCCATTGGAAATGCTCCATATTTTTTGAGCTTAAGAAAATTTCAAACGGCCGACGCGTTTCATGTTCAGTCCCTTGATTTAACACAATATCATTAATGGTGACATACAAGGCATGTTCCGCTTGCGGTGGTTTAATTTTATAAGTCTCACCAGCTAAGGTCTCTGGTCGCTTAATATCTTCATTCATTTTTTCCATTTTGTGATCAACCTTCTCATCACCAGATGATTGCTTCTCAGGTTTGACAATTGAAAAATCAACAATCGGCTTATCCATTTTCACACTCATGATTTATTCCTTTCGATTTGTAATTAAAATTTACCGTAATAACCTTCTTTTAATGCGTCATATAAATTTGCAGCGCTATGGACTTCGCCATCATATTCAACATTTTCGTTGCCTTTAAGTTCAAACACGGACCCATCTTCTAGTGTGAATCGATAAGTCGTGTTTTCTAAATCTTGATCCCGTACCAAAACCCCTTGGAATACTTCTGGATTAAATCGGAAAGTTGTACAACCTTTCAATCCTTGCTCATAGGCATAACGATAAATATCTTTAAAGTCCTCAAAGGCAAATTCGGTTGGCACATTCGCCGTTTTTGAAATACTTGAATCAATCCATTTTTGTGCTGCAGCTTGAATATCAACATGTTGAATCGGGCTGACATCATCGGCTACTGTGAAATACTCAGGTAATTGACAGGCCGGATCTTGTGAATAAGGCATGGCTTTTTCATTGATATAATGCCGATACGCTAATAACTCAAATGAAAACACATCAACTTTTTCTTTACTTTTTTTACCAGTCCGGATCACATTTCGTGCATAATGATGCGCAAAACTTGGCTCAATCCCATTGCTTGCATTATTGGCTAAAGACAAGGAAATCGTTCCCGTCGGGGCAATTGAGGTATGATGCGTAAAACGGCAACCATGTTGACAAATCGCCTCAATAACGTCTGGGTCAACCTGCCCAATTTTTTGCATATAACGACTATAACGGGCATGAAGTATCCGGCCAGAAACGGTGTCACCAGCTTGATAACCATCTTTAGATAGTTCAGGACGCAAGCGCAACATGGCTTTTGTGATGGTATAATCTTTTTCCAATGTTGGGGCACTACCTTTTTCTTTTGCTAACTCAACCCCTTGGCGCCAGCCTTCTACAGCCATTTCTTTTGCAACTTGCTCAGTAAAGGCTAATGAGGCATCTGATCCATAGCGAATTTTTAACATATTTAAGGTCGAGCCTAGCCCTAAAAATCCCATGCCATGGCGTCGCTTATCTTGAATTTCTTGGCGCTGTTGACTCAATGGCAAGCCATTAATCTCCACAACATTATCTAACATGCGTGTAAAAATGCGCACTACTTGTCGATACGTTTCCCAGTCAAAATAAACCTCATCACTAAATGGGTTTTGCACAAATCGTGTTAAATTAACTGACCCTAGCAAACATGAGCCATACGGTGGTAATGGCTGCTCGCCACAGGGGTTTGTCGCTCGAATATCTTCACAAAACCAATTGTTGTTATCTTCATTGACTTTATCAATCAAAATAAATCCTGGTTCAGCATAATCATACGTTGAAGTCATGATCATGTTCCATAAATGCCGAGCTTTGATGGTTCGATAAATACGACAAGCAACCAAGTCCGCCTCGTTGGTTACATACCCTGTTTTAATCGGCCAATCACGCCATAATACCTGCGTTGTATCATTTAGGTCATAACCACAAGCATCTTGTTCAGCTTGACTAATCGGGAAAGCTAAATGCCAGTCAGCATCATTCATAACAGCTTCCATAAAATCTTGAGTAATTAATAACGATAAATTAAATTGTCGCAGTCGTCCGTCTTCTTTTTTCGCTTTGATAAAATCCATCACATCCGGATGACCCACATCAAACGTTCCCATTTGCGCCCCACGACGACCGCCGGCAGAAGCAACGGTAAAACACATCCGATCATAAATATCCATAAATGATAAAGGCCCTGACGTTGTGGCCCCTGCCCCAGCAACAAAGGCACCTTTAGGACGTAAGGTTGAAAAATCATAACCAATCCCACATCCGGCTTTTAAGGTTAACCCTGCCTCGTGGACTTTGCCTAAGATATCGTCCATCGAATCAGCGATTGCGCCTGACACGGTACAATTAATGGTTGAAGTAGCAGGTTTGTGCTCCCATGCCCCGGCATTAGAAGTAATACGCCCAGCAGGAATCGCTCCTTGACGCAACGCCCATAAAAATTGCTTGTACCAATGCTTTTTTAATTTATCGGTCGCTTCAACCTCTGACAAAGCTTTCGCAATGCGTTGATAACTAGCATCAACGGATTCATCAAGATCTTGCCCGTCACGTGTTTTTAACCGATATTTGCTATCCCAAATATCGACAGATGCCGGCTGTAATGGAATTGTTTCATTATTATGCTTTATCATGTTACAAGCGCTCCTTTTAAAAAAATAACTGCTCCTATGATAACGCGAAAGTGTCAAAACAGGTAGAGGTGCATAATGAATAAGCTGAGCATTTCTGGTGTGCATTACTTGACAATAATTGTGTCTAGACGACCTAATCGCTAAGCTAAAAAACACCCAAATTAACTATAGTGATTGATTTCCATTGCTTGCCCCTGCTGATCAATATGGGCTAATACCAACGTGGCTTCTGTCACATAATAAGCCTCATAGGCATAGGCCGGCTGTACGTAAACATAAACCTCAACGGTAATTGATGTGCGCCCGATTGCTTGACACTGAACATAAAAAGAAACTAGATCATCCGCAGCAAGGCGTTTTTTAAAGCTGACCGATCCCATTGAGACCAATGTCACTGGACCTTGGGTATGGCGTTTTGCAATGACACAACCGGCTTTTTCCATTTGTTGGATGACCCAATAAGCGCACACCCGCTGGTTTTCATCAACCGCACCTAGACCCGGCATGGTTCGAATGACTAACTGACCAAGCTGTTGTTGTGCTTCATGCGACAATGACATTGTTTGAATATCGGCTTGATGTTCATCCAGCTGGAGATGATGATATTCATATTGATAACTTTGTTTTTTTGTCATTATCCCCTCCCTATCAACTCAATAAGTTAATCGGACGTTTGCGTTAATTGTCGCTGGTAGTCTACCGTTTTACGATATGCCTCAGCAATTTCATTGGACTGATCCGGTTGCATATTCTCATCACGAGCTGTCATTAAATTCGATAATTCATTTTGTCGGTTTTTCAATTTTTCTAACTTTTGATCCACCGATAAGGTTGTATCCTGAAAAATTGCATCGACTTCTTGACGTAAATTCATTTTTTCCATGACTTAAGACTCCTATCCATCAGATCCATCTTTTCCTTTAATTTAGCACAAATCACCAACAAAATTTGCCACGTCACACCAAAATCCCATTGGCCATTGCTCAGAATCTATGGTAAAAAGAGCATCATCAAGATCAAATAAGTCTGCAAATGAATGCTCGGATCAAAAATCTCATCAAACAGCCTCTTTTTCAACGCACCTTAGCAATTATGTTGATTCAAGCCAGTGGGCAACTAGTGGCCTTTTTAACGGCTATTATTTTAGCACGTCATTTACAAGTGGCTGAATATGGGCAGTATATTTTTGGGATTACCTTAGCCACCATTATTGCCGTGATTGCCACTTTTGGTGCCGATGGTGTTTTAGCCCGTACATGGGGTTGGTCTGAACATACAAAAGATGTTTACCAGCGCAATCAACAAGTTTTTCATACTCATAATTGGTACTGGTTTCGCGGCATCGGACTATTAGTCACCTGTTTAATAGCCATGCTGCTGATTCACCATGTTGCCCCCATTGCTGCGATTGAGCGTTATGCGATTATTTTTGCACTTCCCTTTTTTATTGCGAATCTCCTGCAATCATTTTTCATTGGCACAAAACGCGGTGTTTGGGCTAATGCGATCCAACTAGGGTTACGCTTGATCATGTTTGCTGTGGTGGCCATAGGGCTGCTTGTCATAACAACCGACCAAATCACTGGCTTAATCATGATCATGTTGATTGCAACCAGTGGTTTTGTATGTTTGATCTGGGCCCGTGCGACTACTTATTACGGGGTGATCCAACGCCGACCAAGTGGTAGTAATGTGGCCTTTATGCTATTAAAATGGGGTAATTTGCTGATTAGTCAAATTGATATTATCCTTGTCCGATTATTATCAAATAGCGACCAAGTTGCCTTTTATGGGGTGGCTTTACAACTGAATCTGATGGTCGCGTTTGTTTTAAATGCGGTGAGTGCGAATATCATGGCACAAATCGCCCATGATTTTAAACATTTAACAAAAACAGAATTTCAACATCGTATTTATCAATACACGAAATTAATTGTCGCTTTATCGGCCGTAGCACTTGGTGGGATGGTCAGTGTTGGCTATTGGGTAACCCAATTATATGGATCGGCGTATGTCATGGCCTATTGGATTTTTTGCGTTTTAGCCGTGGGACAATTGGTCAATATTTTATGTGGAAATGTGTTTACGATTTTTAATATGGCAGGTTTTGAAAAACTCAGTTGCCGTGTTTTTTACACGGCATTAGCCATCAACCTTATCTTCGGATGGGGATTATTTTGGCCATTTGGCGTCTTTGGGATTGCCATGGCTTCGGTGATTGCTATGATTTATTGGAATATTCACTTAGTTCTATTAGTGAAACAAAAAATCCATATTAACCCGACAATTTTCTTTCGGGCTTAAATCACACCATTAAATAAATCCTATGGGTTTTATTTCAACCATCATTACGGCACAATACAGCCTATGATAGTGGAAATAACTAATATCAATCATGACATCAACAATCGATCCAAGCAATACAGCACAAACAACAACGCCACAAGAAACCCTAACTCATAATTCAGCGCTAGATAATACACAACAATATTTAATTGAAATTGGCTATAAGCCACTTTTATCAGCACAAGAAGAAATCTTGTATACTAATCGCTACCAAAATAATGGGGATTTATCAGCGAAAAATACCATGATTGAAAGCAATTTACGCTTAGTGGTTAAAATTGCAAAAGGCTATCGAGCTAAAGGCAATAGTCTGTCTTTTTTAGATTTAGTCGCAGAAGGCAATTTAGGCCTCATTCGGGCAGTTGAAAAATTTGATCCTGAGTTAGGCTGGCGTTTTTCAACGTATGCAACATGGTGGATCAAACAAAATATTGAACGAGCCATTTTAAATAATCAACGAACTGTACGCATTCCGATTCATGTGTTAAAAGAATTAAATGTTTATCTACGTGCAGCGGCAGAATTAAGTCGAGAATTAGACCATGAA
>CAZAJS010000052.1:431-8784 GCA_964485635.1 uncultured Francisellaceae bacterium | reverse complement strand
ATTCCATGGGTGATTCTCCTTGTTTAAATTCGGATTTTCAGTTGATTGAAAATAACCATAAGGCATACGTTCGTCACCAGGGATATCAGGGCCTGCCTGAATAATCCGTAGTAAATAACGAATATAGAAAAAACCAAAAACCACCCCATAAACAAGGATGATCAAACTAAATGATAAGGCAACTTGCCACCAAGCTAATGGGCTAACGGCATCAGCCGTTCGTAGATAATTATAAACGACCCATGGTTGTCGACCGACTTCGGCTGTGACCCATCCGGTAATAATAGCAATAAAGCCTAGCGGTGCTGTATAGGTTAAAAGTTTTAAAAACCAACGTCTTTTGAAAAGTTTACCACGTACCATCCAGTATGTACCTATTAAACCAATCAGTACCATCAGCAAACCAATGGCAACCATAATGCGAAAACTAAAAAACACAATCGGGACAAAAGGTTGATCAGCTTTGGGCACAGAGCTGAGTCCTTGAAGTTTTCCATCCCATTGATGTGTATTAATTAAAGCAGCCCCATGGGGTATCGTGATGGCAAACAAGTTGGATTCAGATTGCTCATCCGGCCAAGCAAAAAGGACAAGGGGCGCACCTTTTTGTGTATGCCAAACACCCTCAATGGCTGCTGTTTTAATAGGTTGATTTTCATGGACTTCTAGTCCAACTTCATCGCCGATGAATACTTGGCCGAATGATAATATTAAAATGCTAACCAGACCAAATTTTAATGTCGTTTTAGCAAAAGCAATATGACGATGATGGTAAGCATAGTAAGCTGCAACACCAATGATCATCATTAAAGTGCTAAGCAAAGCCGCTAAGACCATATGTTCATAGCGGACCATTACTGAAGGGTTAAAAATTAATGCGCTCCAGCTATGAATAATGAAATGATGGTCTTGGTAGGTCACGCCCGCTGGTGTTTGCATCCATGAGTTAGCTGCTAAAATCCAAAATGCAGATAGCATGACACCAAACCAGATAACAAGGGTCGCCGCATAGTGAACATAACGATGCACTCTCCCCCAACCAAATAACATGATGCCAAGAGCACCGGCTTCAATAAAAAAGGCAGTTAACACTTCATAGGTAAATAAAGCCCCTAACGCCGGTCCAACTTCACGAGCAAAACCGGACCAATTTGTACCAAATTGAAACTCAATAACAATCCCTGAGACAACACCCATTCCAAATGTTAACGCAAAAATTTTGGTCCAAAATTTAACAATATTTAAATAATTTGAATTTTTAGTTTTTAACCATAGGCCTTCAAAGATGGCTAAAAATGTTGCTAAACCAATGCTAAAAGCTGGGAAAATAATATGAAAAATCACGCTAAAGGCAAATTGTAGTCGTGATAAAAATTCCATTGTCATATCCAATTCCTTTAGGTTGAAAATTTTTGTCAATAATAGTGTTGTACTTTTAACGAAGAAAGTCAAACTTTTTTGATTAAAATCAAAATTTTATTGCTTTAAGCTGCCAATATGTTGGCAAAAAGTTATGAAATAACGAATACCGATATAACTGACAACAACAACGGCCATTAATGCCTCAAAAATTGCAAAATGATGGACCACAGGTGCATGAACACTTAATAATGGCTCTGATTGCATCCATTGAGCTGTTTTAAACATAGCAGTTGAGCTAATAACCATCGGGAACGTATAGGCAGAAAAGGCCGGAGAAAAGGGTAGAGATAATAAGTGCAATAATGAAATATAAATTAAAATTGTCATTAAAACAGCGATTCCTGCAAGGACGGCGATTACTAAAGGATTTGGGTTGGTTGGAAAAAGTGTTAAATAACCAGCTAGGGATAAGCTTGCTGGTGCAGCCATAATTGCTAGAGAAGGCTTAGCAGCATCGACGACTTGTTGTTCAAACATAAAGCGATAAAGCATCATCGGTAGCATAATGGCGTAGGCAACAATACCAAAGAATAATAAGGTTTCAGCGAGTGGAAATAATAAATTAATATGTGTGTCTGGGTGATGCGGGTAAGTTACTGCTGCAACAATAATGCCAACAGGTGGAACAAACCATGAAGGGACCATGTGGTGAATTTTAAAATCGCGTAGCCGATGGATCACAAATGCCGTTAAAAAAACTAGATGTAGTGCAATGGCAATAAGCCATAATGTTACACCTGTGGCATATTGAAATTCACGCACAGCAGCCGATACAACCATTAATGCCATAGCAGAAGTCGGCACCACACTGCCAATCACAGGGTGAGCTAAATCTTGTTTCAGTAAGTGATGATGATGGATAAACTTGGCAAAAATAGAAATTAACATAATCGCGGCAATGGTTGCTGCAATATATTGAATAACATGATAAACACCAAGACTTTGTAAACAAACACCTAAAGAGGCAATTCCGAGTGCTAAACCTGCCATTGGCGTTGGAACACGGCTTAGTGAATGACTGATGATATATTTTGACATTATTAAATCCTTACATATTAAATTGCATTGTTAATTGGTGGTTCAGGGCAGTTAAACTTAACTGAGCAATGAAACCTTGTGATCGATAGTAGTGATTATAGTCTTGACTGATTTAAAATAAAAGTTTAATATTTTTAAAAAAACATTCAGGGTAATTGAACGACATGAATATTACTTTACGCCAAATTCATATTTTCTTGACAATTGCTCAAACAAAAACATTAGCTGCTGCCTCAGAACAACTATGTTTGTCAAAACCTGCAGTCAGTATGGCTTTACATGAATTAGAGTTGCGTTTACAAGTACCTTTGTTTGATCGTGTCAAAAATCGATTGGTGCTAAATAGTTGTGGTCAGCAACTGTTATCGCAGGCTGATGAAATTTATCAACGTGCTGCAGCATTTGAAAAAACATTTAAACGTAACGGGGCTATTGCTGATTCCCAAAGTCAATTAGTTATTGGAGCGACAAATACGATTGGCAATTATTTATTAACCAGTATTATTCAGCAATTTCGCACTCAGACAGGCCATCATAATCAAACGGTGATTATTGAAAATACTCATGATTTGTGTCAAAAAATTCAAGATTTTAAAGTGGATATTGGTTTAATTGAGGGTGTTGTTGATGCTCCTAATTTAAAGTTAATGCCTTGGCGCATGGATCAATTAGCGATTATTGTGGCATCAGATCATCCATTGACGCACAAAGAAACTATTACATGTGCTGATTTAGCACAAACAAATTGGGTGTTAAGAGAGCCTGGTTCAAGTAGCCGGGTACAGTTTATGCAAATTTTAGCACCATTTTTATCTGATTGGAAAATTGCACTGACGTTATCCACAACTGAAAGCATTATTCAAGCTGTCAGTTGTGGCTTAGGATTTGGGTTAGTGTCAACGACTGCTAGTGCAATGGCGTGTGCAGCAGGACATGTTCAGCAATTAGATGTTGTTGATTTACCAGAAGCATTAATGCGGCAATTCTATGTGGTAGTGCATGAACGTAAATATCAAAGCCCTTTGATGGAATCATTTCAAGCGCAATTATTTGAAGAAACAACGCTGTCATCTGAATCAATTTAGAATCAATTTAAACGCGCGGCTTGTCGAATTATGTGGGGAATAAAAGGTCTAGTGTGATCAGTCGGAACACAGGTTGCAATTAAAGTCGCTTCTGTGGTTAATTGCTCATCGACCCATATCTGCTGATAGAGCGTCATTTTTGTACGCGTAGCTTTCGTTAATTGGCAGGTGATTGTCATAAGATCATCAGGTTTGACTGAGTGATGAAAAATTAAATTTTCTACCGCATAAAGCACATAGTGATAACCCTGTTTGGCAGCTTGAATAATATCAATTTCGAAAGCGTGCTGTAAAAATACATGGCGTGCTTTTTCCATATAGTGTAAATAATAGCAATTATTTAAAATATTTTGAAAATCAATATGATTTGGATCAACGGGTAATTGAATTTGATACGTCATGATGTTGATTTAACCGATGAATATTGACGGCTATTTTATCATATTTTCAATCCTATGATAGGAGAAATGAAGATTATATTGATAAATACTTTAAGCAAAAGCATTGGTTCAATTTGTTTTATGCTAAACTAAAAAAGCATAGATTTTTAAACTAATGTAAAAGGAGGCAGTCATGCTGAATCAAGATCAACCTTTAGCAAAACAAAAGTGTCAAGCATGCCAAGGTCAAGATTCCTTGTTAACTGAAGCGGCAATTGCAGAGTATTTGAATCAACTGCCAAATTGGAATTATGATGCCTCAGATCAATGCATTAAACGAACAGTGAAGTTTAAAGGGTTTTATAAAACTATGGCATTTGTTAATGCGGTTGCATGGATTGCGCATGATCAACAACACCATCCTGATTTATCAGTCCATTATAATGCTTGTGTTGTTTATTTTAAAACGCATGCATTAGGTGGTGTGACCATCAATGACTTGATTTGTGCCCACAAAGTTGAAGAGCTGCTAGCTGATAATTAGTTTAATTTTTTTGAATATTCAGTTCAAAAAATTCAATGAACATTTGCCTGAAAAAATTCCCTATGAATTATAAAATAACGTAAAATAAAAGAGTCATGAATGCTTGTTTAGCCAAACAAGTCAATAAGGTTTGTTAAAAACCAGAATGAATTAATCAATTAAGGAGTTTATCAATGAAACAACCAGTGACAGTTGCCGTAACAGGCGCAGCAGGAAATATTGCCTATAGCATGATTTTTAGAATTGCTAGTGGTGAAATGCTTGGAAAAGATCAACCAGTTGATTTAAAACTGCTAGATATTGATCCATCCATGGATGCTGTTAAAGGGGTCATGATGGAAGTGGATGATTGTGCTTTCCCATTAGTCAACTCCATGAGTGCGAGTTCTGATCCCTATGTAGCATTTAAAGATGCTGATTATGTCTTATTTGTTGGGGCTAAACCACGCGGTAAAGGTATGGAGCGGAAAGATTTAATTCAAGATAATGGTCAAATCTTTCAATCTCAAGGCAAAGCCTTAGATCAAGTGGCTAAAAAAACGGTTAAAGCACTTGTCGTCGGCAATCCAGCTAATACAAATGCGTTAATTTTATCGCATCATGCCCCATCGATTCCAAAACAAAATATTACAAGCATGATGCGTTTGGATCATAATCGTATTTTAACGCAAGTTGCTTATAAATTAGGGGTTCATAATCAAAGCTTGAGTAATGTTATTGCTTGGGGAAATCATTCAAGTACACAATATCCGGATATTTTTCATGCAAAATCAAATGGTAATCCATTTCATGAACAGCTTGAGCAAGATTGGCTAGTTAATGACTTTATTCCTGTCGTTCAAAAGCGTGGGGCTGCGATTATTGAGGCACGTGGTGCTTCATCGGCGGCATCTGCAGGTCATGCGGCGATTGAGCATATGCGTAACTGGGTATTAGGTACGCCAGAAGGTGATTGGGTTAGCATGGGTGTGATGTCTAATGGTGAATATGGTGTGCCAAAAGGGTTAATCTTTGGTTTCCCAACGACATGTGTTAATGGCGAATATCACATTGTTCAAGACTTAGAAATTAATGCCTTTAGTCAAGCCTACATCGATAAAACCATTGCTGAATTACAAGAAGAAAAAGCTGCTGTAGCAGATTTATTGCAGTGATCGTTAAAATATTTTTTGAATGATTCTATTTTTTATAATGCGTCTTTAGACGCATTTTTTGTTTTATTGGCTAATGAGTTAATCGTGACATTGTGATTGATGAATGTTAAGCTAATATTATTTAAAATATTGAGTGGTCAGGTATGATTTTTGGGTTTAGTAAAAGCTTAGGTAAAGGATTTCGCATTGGTTTTTATAAGCGCCTTTTTAGTCGAAAACCTAAGAAAGGGGGGCCTAAAAGGGCTAGGTCTGATGAATTTGGTAATTTTGTGAAAAAAGTTGAATATGATCTGAATTATTACACCAAAGTCTTTTTAATTGGTAATGGTTATAATTATCAACAGCTATACAAACAAAATGGTAGTTTAGATGACATTGCCAGTGATGCACCTTATTTTGATGAGTTTATGCAATTAAGAGGGCAAATTGTCACGGATATTGAAAAAGCGCTTTATGCGGGTACAACAGGGAAAACAGAGAAAAAACACATAACAAATCAACTTTTTAAGTTACGTGATTTAATGCAACAGCATTATGGACAAACAATGCAAAAAGTTGGCCCTGACCGACCTGGTAAAGCCAATAAAAGTTTATTACGTCGGATTGCTTTTATTGCTGCCTGTGTTTTGATCTTTTTAATGTTTTATAATGGGGCTTCATCAAGTTAGATTGATGGTTTGAAAATGATTGTCTAATTTGCTCGTACTGTTTGATCTTATGGTTGCATTTGAAAAACTGTGACACGATCTTGATAAAAAATTGGACTTAGATTGAAATGTTCTGCTAACCAATTGAATGTTTCAATACTATAAAAACAGACGTGGCTTGGGTCTGCTTTATACCCCCATTGTTTGAACTGATTGCGCATTTCAGCCGTATGACAATAAGTCATAATGGCTAAATAACCTAATGGTTTTAATAGGCTAGTTAATTGCTCCCAATTTAAAAAAGGGTCATTAAAGTGTTCAACAACTTCAGTGGCTGTCACAAAATCATATTTTTGTGACAGGACGTCTTTATTTGGAAAATAATAAGGATCGTAGCGCTGCATATCACATCCAATACGCTCTTTAACCATGAGATCTAACGTAGGGGTAGGGCCACAACCAAAGTCAATGCCACTCATTGATTTGGTTAACCAACCTGATAAAGGGTCAAGTAATTGATTTAAAAAGATGCGATATTGAGGATCAGCTGGATCATTATTATGACCATCATAAATATATTTTTCTGAGTTATATGACAAATGAGCCTCTGGATTAACAAAAATTAAATCGCAGTTTGTGCAATGAAAATAATGACGACGGCGATCAGAGGTTAACCAATTTGCTTGAAATTGATAGCATAATGGACATTGTAAACTTTGTGACATTCTTTAATCTTAATTTTTATTCATTCATACATTCAAAGCAGACTGTTAAGGTTGGATTGATTTTTAAGCGATCCCATTCAATTGCCTCCCCACATTGTTGACAATAACCAAAATCTGAATCAGTTAATTGACTTAACGTCGTATTAACTTGCTTGAGTTGGTTTTTCAGACGATTCAATGTTGCTTTTGCCATGGCTTGTTGCTGTAAAGCATCCATGCGTGATAAGCGCCCTTGGCGGGATTGATCTAATTCAACCGTTTCAGTTGCTTGTTTTTGTTGGTCAATACGGTCCATGAGTTGCGCTTTTTGCTTTTCTAATGTAGCTTGTAAAAGCTGTTGCTGTTCAAACGTCATGGTCATACTGGCTATAATTTAATCTTGCTTGATGAAAAATAACGTGACTTAAAGAAAAAATCAAGCCTATTTAAAAAAATCAAATCATATTTTTAATACAAAGATATTGTGTGTATCAATAAGGTCTATATCGTTCAACTGTGCTAAAATAGCGATAGGCTTATCGATGTTGTCATATCAGACAATTTATATCATTCAGCATGTCAAAACGTGAATCCAAAAATCGACACTAAGGAGAATATCAATGTCAGATCATGAAAATCAATTAAATGGACCACTTTTTTCCAATATTCCTTTACCAAAAGATCAATTAGCTCAGCAACCAGTTGATGCACGAACAGCGGCTGATTTAATTGCCAATGAGCTGATTGATGAAGGTCAATCACGACAAAATTTAGCGACATTTTGTCAAACTTATATGGAGCCTGAAGCGGTTGAGTTAATGAGTAATACATTAGATAAAAATGCCATTGATAAGTCAGAATATCCGCAAACCGCTGAAATTGAACAGCGTTGTATTCGAATTTTATCTGATTTATGGAATGTGCCAGAAAAGGCGAATTTTATTGGCACATCGACCGTTGGATCATCAGAAGCTTGTATGCTAGGTGGATTAGCAATGAAGTTTCGTTGGCGGAAGCGGGCAAAACAAGCTGGGATTGATACTCGGACACGCCAACCTAATTTGGTGATTTCGTCTGGTTTTCAAGTTTGCTGGGAAAAGTTTTGTGTTTATTGGGATATTGAAATGCGCACTGTACCAATTGATGAAAATTGCCAAAGGCTTGATCCAGAAAAGTTATTAGATTATGTCGATGAAAATACTATTGGTGTTGTCGGAATTTTAGGGATTACGTATACAGGGAAGTATGATGATATTGCCGCCCTTGATGCGAAATTAACGCAATATAATCAGACGGCTAAAATTAGTGTTCCAATTCATGTTGATGGAGCTTCAGGTGGTTTTTTTGCGCCATTTGTCGAGCCTGATTTACAGTGGGAT
>CAZAJS010000052.1:0-421 GCA_964485635.1 uncultured Francisellaceae bacterium | reverse complement strand
ATTTTCGACTTGATAATGTGATATCGATTAGCACATCTGGGCATAAATATGGTTTGGTTTACCCAGGGATCGGCTGGATTATTTGGAAAGATCGTGATTATTTACCTGAAGAGTTGGTTTTTGAGGTCAGTTATTTAGGCGGCAATATGCCAACGATTGCAATTAATTTTTCCCACTCGGCTAGTCAAATTATTGGTCAGTATTATACATTTTTCCGGTATGGTCGATCTGGCTGGGAAGCGATTCAAAAAAGAACTAAAGAGGTGGCAGTGCATATTGCAAATAATGTTGAATCGATGGGATTATTTGATATTTATAACCGTGGTGAGAATTTGCCGATTGTGTGCTATAAGTTAAAACAGGAGGCAGAAGTCGCATGGAGTCTTTATGATCTAGCAGACCGTTTGCTGATGAAAGGGTG
>CAZAJS010000051.1:8285-8844 GCA_964485635.1 uncultured Francisellaceae bacterium | reverse complement strand
AAAGATTCAGGTTCTGCTCCACCTAGTACTATTTTTCCCATAGCTAAGGCATATATACCATTTACACCCAAAGAGTAACTATTTGTTTGATCTATGATGACATTTGTTTTTGCCATTACTTCCAAATATTTCTCAAGTGGCATCTTCCCATCAATGATTAACTCCAAATCATCTGGATATTTTTTAGCTAAAATCTTAAAAGCTTCTTCTACATGCCTAGTACCTTTAAATCCATATCTATTTAGTCCATGAAATACCACTATTTTATCTTTTACTATATTATCTTGATATTCTATTTTTTCTATATTCATAGGAATTGGAATTGTTTTTTTTAAATTAGGATGATTCTCGTAGCTTGTTTCATATTCAAACATTATGGGTATAATGCCATCACAATTATCTGCAATATATTTGTTTATCTCAAAAGCTCTGCTATTTTCCATATAATGCCCTGTAGCATTATTAGAGTCATATTTTAAAAAATCTTCAAAAGGACCATATTTTAATTTTTTTCTTCCATTTAACCAAAAATAAGAATCACTACCAGCACCAAGTAGAT
>CAZAJS010000051.1:3074-8275 GCA_964485635.1 uncultured Francisellaceae bacterium | reverse complement strand
TTTTTATCAAATTGCTTATAAAAAGTTTATTTGGTATTAGTTTTTTGTAAAAAACAAAAGCATTTACTAGCTGAACTATATCATATTGTTTTACAAGATTTAAAAGCTTATATAGTTTATAAATACGTTTTATTTTTCTAGTGATATAGTTTCCTTCAACTTTCAAATCAATATCTCTAGGTATATTCTTCCACACATCACCACTTGATGCGATATCGACTTCATGTCCTAATGCAACTAACCCTTCTTTCAGATTTTTATGCAAAGCACTAAACTCACCTAATAATAGTATCTTCACTCAAACACCCCTCATCTTCTTATAAAACTCAACTGTATTTTCCATCATTGTTTCAACTTTGTCATCTTTTATTTTTTTATGGGAGGATTACCGTACCAAGTCCTTGAAGCCTAAAATATCTAGGAATCCTGTGTGGGAGGTCATGACTCTGTTATTCCAAAATCTTTTTTTATTGATTCTATAATTCGTTCTGATGGCATTTTATCTTGAAAAAACGGAAAAATATCTTTTTCTAAAAATTTAAGCCGATTTTCTTTCATTGTGTCATTGCCAGCGATAAGGTTTTCAATAAAATTCGTGATATCTTGTGACTGTTTTGCATGGTAGCAAGCTTCAAAGGCCTTACACCCAATAGGATTAAAATAATCTTGGATATTTGGCGAAGAAACCATAAAAAGAACGGGGTTATTGGTATATAGATACTCAGCTAAAAATGAACCCGAATCGTGAATCATCGCATCTGATGTTAAAAATAAGTCAACGTATTCATCATTTTCTAATTGGCAATTTGGATGGTTTTGCCAAAAGTCCCAAAATGCGTCCGTTTTTTCTTTTCCCCATTCTGGGTGATTGAATAATTTTACTTTTAAAAGTGGATGTGGTTTGAAGGCCCACTGAACCGTTTCTTTATATTGTTCAACTAAAGATTGAAAAAATTCAGCATACTTTAGAAAGTTTGCATATGGCAAACTTGGTGAATCAATCGTATGATGAGGTGCCCAAATGATTTTAAATTTTTGTTTATTCTGCTTTTTCCAAGGATTGCTTGCTTGATAGTTATTATCCATAAAAGGCTCCATAGCAGGGTAACCAGTTACTTCAACATTATCTCCTTGATTATCTGAATAATTTTCATGTATTTCTTTATTTATCATATGCGGAGAAAAAATACGCCGCATGACATTATGGAATAATTGATTATACTGGTTATAATAATCATTGTACCTAGAGATTTGGTGACTATACGGAACATAATATGAAACGTACTTTTTATAAAGTTCGGTATAATATAATTTCATTGTTAAATTATGTGGATTTGTGAAAAACACAATATCTGGTGAGATTTCAGCTTCTACGTCTATCCATTTCCCATCTTTTTGTGCTTTAACAACAGGGTAACCCTTTTTGCGAAAATAATGATAAGTTTCATCCATATTTTGCTGCATTTGTATTTTCCCCTTTTTAATAAAAGGCGCAACTAAAATGTAAGGATAAAAATGATTATCAGTTAACATTTTTTGAAAAACAGAGTCTACTTTCCAAACAGGGGCATGAATAACTATGAATAAAACTTTAAGTTGGGAAGTGTCACACCTTTTGTGCTTTAAAAATGCTTCGTCACGTTTTTTGATCGAAGAAATCTGAAGTCTTTTGTAAGCATTCAAACATTTAGAATGAATCAATCTTATCATTCTACTTTTCTTGGCTACTTTTTTTATTTGTCCTAGCATTTTTAAACCTTTAAAGTTAATATTTATTATTTTCCTTGGATAAACCCAATACATGACTCAACAATTTTATGTAAAATTTCACTACTGCTGGTAACTGGTTTAATATCAGGAGGCTTTGGCCAATCATTATCTACCCATGTATGGCCAGCAAAAGTAACTGATTCAGCATAACGCGGTAAAATATGGAAGTGGACCAAAGGGTCTTGCATCATCAAACAAAGCATATTGATTTTGTCGGCACCAAAAAGCTCTTTTGCTAATTTTTCAGCCATTTGAAACATATGCTGCATTTGATTTGCCATGACCTCTGGCAGTGAAGCAAAATTCGCATAGTATCCTTTCACACTTAATACCATTGAACCTAAGGTCAGTTGTCCTGGTCGAACCGACAAAACCCAATCATCTGTTTCATAAATAGCTAACTGGTCAAGTTGAAACTTCTCTTTAAAAGACGTAACTACATATTGCTCATCCATTACAGTCCCCCGCATTTGCTTGATTGTTAATTTGATTAATCACTTGTCGCAACTGGCTACTGGAGGTATGTGGTGTATAAGGGAAATAAACGATTTCTACCCCTACTTTGGCAAAGTCCGCCTCTAATTGGTTCCATTTATCCGAATCTTTCCAGTCATCTCCAACAAACATCTTGTCAAATTTTAAATTCTGCCAAGCTTGCATTTTATCCATATTTTCTTGTGGTACGACTTCATCCACAAATGTAATATGCTCAACAATTTCCATTCTTTCTAAAAAAGGAATAATCGGCTTTTTGCCTTTTCTTTGTTGGCATAGGTCATCTGTCGTAACCCCAACAATCAAATAATCACACTCTAATTTAGCGCGCTTTAATAAATTCAAGTGACCAATATGAAATAAATCATAGACCCCTGTAGTGTAACCGATAATTTTTTGACTCATTAAAATAACCCCTATGATTTATTAAATATTATTTAATTAGCGAATGTTTGAAGTTTCTTCTACACTAAAAACTGCGTAAATTGTTAAGTGCCTCTACAACTTGCTCGGCATGTACAAAATCTAAAACACCTGCTATCGGTAAACTCAATACTTCCTGGTGAATACGCTCTGTGATGGGATAGTGATCACCATGCCACTCTTTATAAGCACTTTGATGATGTGGAGGGATCGGATAATGAATCATAGTCTGTACCCCCCCTTTAGCAAGGGCTTTTTGAAATTGGTCTCGACACTTAGACCTGATCACGAAAAGGTGCCATACGTGGCCTTTAGGGGCGAGCATTTTAGGCAAAGTAATATCCGGATGGTTAATATGCCTTAAATAATAATTGGCCACTTGGCGGCGGTGCGTAATTTCATCATCCAAATATTTAAGTTTAACGCTAAGTAAAGCAGCTTGCAGCTCATCCAGGCGGCTATTAACCCCTTTATATAAGTTACGATACTTTTCATGGCTACCATAATTGCCTAACGCTCGAATCACTGCTGCCAGTTCATCATCATTGGTTGTCACCGCACCGCCATCACCCAATGCGCCAAGGTTTTTACCTGGATAAAAGCTAAATCCACTTGCATGACCTAAACTCCCCACCCGTTGATCACCATCATAAGCGCCATGTGCTTGTGCGCTGTCTTCTATAACAAGCAAGTTATGTTTTTTAGCAATTTTATACACTTTGTCCATCTGCACTGCTTGACCATAAAGATGAACCACCATGATGGCTTTAGTCTTATCGGTAATGGCCGCTTCAACCTTATCAACATCAATGTTGTAAGTCTCTAATGAAGGTTCGACCAAGACAGGTTTGAGCTGATTTTGTGATATAGCTAACATACTCGCAATGTAAGTATTAGCAGGTACAATCACCTCATCACTAAAATTGAGTTTGCCTAATTCAATATAACCACGCAATATAAGTATCAGCGCATCTAGCCCATTGGCCACCCCGATGCAGTGTTTGGTACCACAATACTGAGCAAATTGTTCCTCAAAGCTTTTAACTTCTTGCCCTTGGATATACCAACCTGAATGCAATACTCGATCAAAGGCTTGCTTGAGTTCAGTTTCGTATTGTAGGTTTTGCGCTTTTAAATCTAAAAATGGAATCATTTTATAAATACTTCTTATATTTTTCTCTTATTATGTCATAATCACTTTTTTTAAAAATGAAAAAATAGTCCTGCTCATTCTCATCGACTATTTTCGCACCAAATTTTTGATGAAAGGCGACCACTTTATCATTCCCTTTGCGCACATCAAAATGTGACTTTTCGAATCCTAGACTATAAAAACCAAACTCGTATATTTGAAGTGCTGATTCGATAGCCGTCGTTTTTGGAGCACCCTTTTTTATAAGCCAGCTTCCCCAGCAGAAAGATGCTTCTTTAAAATCATACATTCTCACAAGGCCAAGTTTTTCTTCATCCTTCGACTCTATTACGAAATAAAACTCTTTTTTATCTTCTTCTCTATTTTTATAATTTTTGATCCACTCTTTCTGAGACTCAACTGTTCCTGTAACTTTTGATAAGTATTTAGTCTTTTCTTGATTTTGTCTCAACGAGTAAATAAACTCTGCATCTTCTGCTACAACTGTTCTCATATTGATATTTTTACCATAAATAATCATGCTGCCATTAGGCAAACATAACTATTTACCCCCCCCCATTTCACAATTTTGACAAATCAATGTTTCATCACATTTTTGTCCGCATTTACAAATATACCCTTTGTGCTTAGCTGGGTTTCCATACCAAAGCTCTTGTGCTCCTACATTTTTCGTTACAACACTTCCTGCACCGAGCATTGCATACTCACCTATTGTTATACCACCGACAATAGTACTATTTGCGCCAATTGAGGCGGCCTTTTTTATAGTTGTTTTTAAAAACGTGTGTGGGTATTGTTTACTTCTTGGTTTTAAATCATTTGTAAAAGTTACATTTGGACCAATGAAAACATTATCTTCTAACGTGATTCCATCCCATATTTGAACACCACTTTTTATGGTTACATTATTGCCAATAGTAACCTCATTTTCTATCAACACTTGGGCATTTATATTACAATTATGACCTATTTTTGCCTCTTTCAAAACGATACAAAACTGCCAAATATTTGTATTTTTCCCAATATCCTGTGACTGAACATCTGCTAGTTTATGAATCATTGTTTAGCTTCCTCTAAAAATGTATCATAATCTCTTATATAATCACTCTCATCGTAATACTCACTTGCAAGAACTACTAAAACACAATCTGAGGAGAAATTTTTCATCTCCCTCCAAATAAGTCCTTCTATAAAAAGCCCTTGATTTGGATTATTAAGTTTCATCTCTTCTCTTTTTTTTCCATCATCAAGTACAAAAGTACAGCTGCCTTTTACAGCAATAACGATTTGCTTAAGATTGATATGCGCATGGAAACCTCTTTCTACACCTTTTTGGGTATCAAAAATATAATAAACACGT
>CAZAJS010000051.1:1868-3064 GCA_964485635.1 uncultured Francisellaceae bacterium | reverse complement strand
CAAAAGGAATATTATAACCTTTTTCTAATGCAATTAAGGCACCTCGGTCATCACCTAGCACATTAAAATCAACTAAATAATAAGTTGCCATGCTGCTTATATCCTTAATTATAAATGTTATCTACATTATGATAAATAAAACTCAATTGTTTGTTGCAACATTGTTTTAAAATTCTGTGATGGCTTCCAGTTTAGTTCTCGCTGTATTTTACGATTATCAATCGCATAACGCCAATCATGACCTTTTCGATCTTCAACAAAATGAATCAAACTTGCATGGGGACTGCCTTGTGGCCGATAGTCATCCATTAACTGACAAATGGTTTTCACCAAACTAAGATTGTCCACTTCATTTTGACCACCAACATTATATACTTGCCCAATAGTACCATGACGAATAATCGTGTCAATGGCATCACAATGATCCACTACATAGAGCCAGTCACGAATATTGGACCCATCTCCATAAACAGGAATAGGTTGTTGGTCAATACAATTTTGAATGACAACAGGAATCAACTTTTCTGGATGTTGGTAAGGACCATAATTATTAGAGCAATTACTTAATGTCATGGGCAACCCATAAGTATGATAATACGCTTTGACAAAATGATCTGAACCTGCTTTGCTGGCCGAATAAGGCGAGCTAGGCGCATAAGCCGTCGTTTCAGTAAAGGCTGGATCATGCAAATCTAATGTCCCATACACTTCATCGGTGGACACATGATGAAATCGACATTGCGTTGGGCCCCAACCACACACCTCTTGCCAATATTCTCTGGCTTGTTCTAATAAGATAAAGGTGCCTAAGACATTGGTTTCAACAAAACATTGTGGACGAGCAATTGAATTATCAACATGTGATTCTGCGGCGAAATGAACAATGGTATCGATTTGATAGGTTCTTAACGTGTCTGCGACCTGTTTTGCATCAGTAATATCTCCTTGAATAAAGTGATGGTTATCCACTTCAAATGTCCCAGCTAAATTCTCTAAATTGCCCGCATAGGTCAACTTATCATATGAGACTAATGTCATATCAGGGTACTGAGCCTGCATTAACCGCACAAAGTTTGCTCCGATAAAGCCTGCAGCACCCGTAATTAACATTGATTGAGGCTGAAAAGATTCCATTAAAATGTTTCCTCTTGATTCGCTAAATAAAATAAATATTGGCCATACTCTGTTTTGGAAAA
>CAZAJS010000051.1:0-1858 GCA_964485635.1 uncultured Francisellaceae bacterium | reverse complement strand
TGCGCTTGATATCGTAATTGCTTGTTATCAATATACCCTTTACGCCAAGCAACCTCTTCAGGACAGCCGATTTTTAAGCCTTGTCGCTTTTCAATTGTGGCCACATATTGACTGGCTTCCAGCAATGAATCATGGGTCCCGGCATCCAACCATGCAAAACCACGCCCGAGCAATTGGACATGAAGCTGGTTTTGGTCAAGATAAAATTGATTTAACTCCGTGATTTCAAGCTCGCCACGGCTAGATGGTTTGACCTGCTGTGCTAAATCAACAACAGTCGCATCATAAAAATACAATCCCGTAATGGCATAATTTGATTTAGGGCGCTCTGGCTTCTCTGCCACGGATAGCACTTTACCTTGTGCATCAAACTCAACAATGCCATAACGTTTGGGATCATTGACGTAATAGCCAAATACTTGAGCCCCACCCAAGGTTTCCACTTGTCGTTTAGCATTCATTAATGTTTGCACAAATCCTTGACCATAATAAATATTATCCCCTAAAATCAAACAAGCCGAA
Source organism: uncultured Francisellaceae bacterium (assembly GCA_964485635.1). Classification (GTDB taxonomy): domain Bacteria; phylum Pseudomonadota; class Gammaproteobacteria; order Francisellales; family Francisellaceae; genus CAZAJS01. Next base: position 1,336 of record CAZAJS010000051.1, on the reverse strand, counting down.
TCACCATCTAAAAATTCTTTGGCTAAAATAAAGGCTTGTGCTAAGCCATCCGGACTTGGCTGGACTTGATACGCTAAGCGAATCCCCCATTGACTCCCATCACCTAACATTTGTTGTAATAATGGCAAGTCTTGTGGCGTTGATATAATCAGAATTTCATTTAACCCAGCTAACATCAAGGTGGTTAAGGGATAGTAAATCAATGGTTTATCATAAATCGGAAGTAACTGTTTATTGACCCCTAACGTTAATGGGTATAAACGCGTTCCACTGCCTCCGGCTAAAATAATGCCTTTCACGATGTAACCTCCACATCATTAGCTTGTGCCATATTCCTAAACAATGCATTTTTTCCACACAAGGTTTGATAATCCCCATGATCAACAACACGCCCCTTTTCCATCACATAAATTATATCATAATTTTCAATGGTGGTTAAACGATGCGCAATGGTAATAATAGTTCGTTCTTTAGCCACTTGTGACAAAGCTTGCGTGACGTGCTTTTCTGTTTGATTATCTAACGCCGCCGTGGCCTCGTCCATGACCAAAATATCTGGATTGTGATACAGCGCTCGAGCAATGCCAATGCGTTGTCGCTGTCCACCGGATAATCGGATGCCATTTTCTCCAACTAAAGTATCTAGCCCATCCGGACAATCTTGCTGAACAAAATCGAGCAAAGCCGCTTGTTTTAAACAATCCCAAACCTGATCGTCATCAATCTCACTTGCCGATAGACCAAAAGCAATATTTTGCCGTAAGGAACAATCATATAAATAAATTACCTGCGGAATATAACCAAAATGACGCTGCCATTGGCCAATATTATCATTGGTAATGGTTGTCCCATCCACCGTCATAGTCCCACCACTTGGGGCTAAGACACCTAAGATCACATCCACCAATGTCGTTTTACCCGCCCCAGACGGGCCAACTAAAGCGACTTTTTTGCCCTTAGGAATGGTTAAATGAACTTGTTGTAAAATAACTTCATCCCCATAACTAAAAGTCACATCCGTTAATTCAATGGCCTTGTTAAATACGACCGGCGCGACAGACGTATCACGACTCTTGTGTTGTTGCTCAATATCTGCTTGATAGGCATCATAATGCTTGATTTCTTGATAAATATTATCAAGGGCGGCCTGTCCATAACGAATACTGGTCAAACCTTGCATTAAACGATTCATACTTGGCAACAACTGAACTGAAGCTACCCCAAATACCGACATTAAAACCAATAACTGCTGACCTGTGTAACCAGCTAAAACAAACCCAATCATTGTAGCTAAGACAACCGTAATAGCCACGGCTTCGATTAAAAATCGCGGGGC
>CAZAJS010000050.1:0-9001 GCA_964485635.1 uncultured Francisellaceae bacterium | reverse complement strand
AATAAAGAATTTGTCTCGAATTGACGTAACGTTAAAACTTCATCTGTTGTCCAGCCAAATAATTCTGATTGCAATAAAGCAAACCAAAACATGTCCGCATGAGTAGGTTGATCTAAAATAAAAGTTAATGAGGCAAGACAACGAATCCCCGGGTAGTGATATAACGGATAAACTTCATGAGCCGCGATGGGAATATTATTTGCTTGTAGCATTGGAATAAGACTTGCTGCATGTGCTCTGGTCCGAACTAAAATGGCAATTGTATCATCAGGATAATGATCTAAATGCTCTTGAATGGTTATGACAATAGCTTTTGCTTCTGATTCGGCATCAGCAAAACGTTGCAAATCAACATCAGGGGTCATTTTAGATTCTGATGCTTGATTAATTGCTGTGGCCTTATTAAATGCAATTGCACCATAATTTTGTATTTCTTGTTGTGGAAAAATATTGACAAAAGTGTCATTAACCCATTCTACTAACGCCGGTGTTGAGCGAAAATTAGCTTGTAATGGTAAATAAGTCAACTTAATATGATTCATTCCATGATCACGTACGGTGAGAAATAAATTGACTTCTGCTTGACGAAATCGATAAATAGATTGCATTGGATCGCCAACAATAAATAATGTTTTATTTTCTGTTGGTTGCCATTCTAGTGTTAACTTTTTGAGTAATTGATATTGCAAAACAGAAGTGTCTTGAAATTCATCGACTAAAATATGCTGGATTTGATAATCTAAATAAAGCGCTAAATCGGTTGGTGAAGTCGCATCCCCAAGACTAGCCACAGCATTTAAAGCCACCGCCGTAAAATCGACTTGATGATTTTGTTCAAACGCTAATGTTAAATAACCGACTGACTGATAGGCAAGATATGTGATTGTATCAATCACATCCCACAATGCTTGGTCAATGGTTAAATGCATATAATGCCGTAACAAACTAACTATTTGTCCAATATTTGGATGCTTAGTGGCTAAGTCTTGGCAAAATTGAGTTAATTGTTGCTTGTATTGTTGCGCTATTTGATTTTTACCAGGGGGAATTCCATTATTTTTGGTAAATCGGCTCCGTGGTTCAGGGACTAAACCGGTTGTAAAAAGTAAATCGATAAGCAATTGCCAATTCGCCAAGTTGCTTATATCACAATTTAAGTTGATATTTGTAGTTGCTAAATCAGAATTAAGTTGACCTTGCGTATAAATCAATACAGACTCAAACCATGATTGATGATTATCCAGATCTAATGCTTCAGCTAATTGATCAAGTGCATCTTGACCCACTTGATCAAATCCTTGTTGAATCGCTTTTTTCAACGTATCTGATGATTGCTGTTGTTTTTGTTGCTGTAAATCAATAATTAACGGTAACCATTGCTCACGTTGGGCTAATAAATCAGCCATCAATTGATAAAATTTATCAAGTTGATTATCTAAATAAAGCAAGGCTTTTTGTAAACTTGCTTGAGTAAGCGCATCATCTGTTTTTAAAAGCCAATCAATTGCTTGCTCATAAAGCGGCCATGGATCATCACTGGGCGTGGCTTTTTGAAACAAAGGGTAGGCCTGACACATTTTATGCAATAAAAGCTGACAAAAACTATCAATCGTACGGACATTTAATCGTCCTGGATTATTTAATAACCCCCATTGATGCTTTTCATCATTGAGCAAAGCATTTTTAGCAAGCTGCCAAGTTTGGCGTTCATGTTCTGCTTTAGGTGGGGTCGGATCAGACGCTCGAATCAATGCTTGATGAATTCGATGACGCATTTCACTTGCCGCTTTATTTGTAAACGTTAAAGCTAATATTTGTTCAGGAGCTGTATTTAAGTGAGCTAAAAGATTTAAAACACGCTGGGTTAATAATTCAGTTTTCCCCGAACCGGCTGGGGCTTGGATAATAAAAGATTGATCAGGCATTAACGCTTGTTGCCGATACGCTTGATCAATCACTATCCATTCTCCTTTGTATCAAAAACACTAAGATTGATTTAACACTTCAGAACGTTTTTGTTGGTTCAATTCTTCAATTTGACGATCCTCATCAGCCCAACGATTGAGCAAGCTTTGACGATCTAATGATAAAAACATATAAACAACCGGCACCACAAATAGTGTGAAAATAGTACCAATAGTCATACCTGATCCAATTGTCCAACCTATTGCATTACGACTGTGAGCGCCTGAACCTGTCGCATACATCAACGGCACAACACCTGCAACCATCGCCAATGTTGTCATCAAAATAGGCCGTAGACGAATTGAAGCAGCCGTGATAATTGCATTGTATTTATCCATACCTTCATCTTGAAATTTATTCGCAAATTCGACCATTAAAATACCATGCTTGGTAATCAGTCCAATGAGTGTTACTAATCCTAATTGAGTATAAATATTAATACTCGCCCACGGCAGACCAAATAGTTGACCTAAATAAAGAGGGATCAGAGCTCCACAAATTGACATTGGCACACTGATTAAAATAATAATACCATCACGGAAGCTTTCAAATTGTGCCGATAGGAGTAAAAAGATCACAATAATCGCAAACATGAAGGCCACCATCATGGTGCTACCTTGCTCAATAAACTGACGAATTGAACCTAAATAACTATGAGAATACCCAGTTGGTAAGTCATTTTTGGCCAATTTTTGCATAAACTGATAGGCCTGTCCTTGGCTAACCCCTGGGGCAGTAACCGCACTAATGGTGGCTGAATTAAATTGTTGAAATCGATTCAGCGCTAATGGTTTGGTTGTTTGATCAAATGAAATAATTGAATTTAATGGAACCATTTCACCAGAAGCTGCTTTGATTTGTAATTGGCCTAGCTGTTCACGGGTCAAACGTTGATCATCTTGCAACTGGGGAATGACTTTATAATTATGACCAAGCATATTAAAATAATTAATTTGACCACTAGAATAAGCAACTTGCAATGTTTCGGCAATTTGCTTCATGCTAATACCAAGGTCTGCGGCTTTGTCACGTTTGATATTAATATTCAATTGTGGACTATCAAAATTTAAATTCGAAAAAGCAACTAAAAACAGACCACTGTTTTCCATATCTTGAATCACTTTTTCCGATACATGATTAATCTTCTCATAAGATGATAAGCTTTGGATGACAAACTGCATATTTGGACCAGGGTCCATGCCTGGCAGTGGTGGAAGTTGGAATGGTGTAACCTGTAATCCTGAAATGTTACTCATTTGCGTTGATAATTGATTATAGACCATTTGTTGTGAAACATTTTTTTTGCGATCATTGAAGTTTTTCATTACAATTCCACCAAACACATTATTACTTGATGGCCATCCATTCACAACAAAGCTGGTTTTATAAGCTGGTTGATCTTGCAAAATGTTTTCAATTGGTTTATCAAAAGCCGATAAATAATTAATATTTGCTGAAGATGGTCCTTGACCTTGAAAGGCAACAATACTCATATCTTCTTGTGGTGCTAACCCATTTTGTGTCCCTGTATACATATAATAACAACTGGCTAAAATGACAAGAATAAAAAGAATCATTGCATGTCGAATAGCTAAAATTTTAATGAGCATTCTTGTATAAAAGTTTTTAAACCGTGCAAAAGTTTTATCAACTAATTTCACTAATGGGGCATTCGGAATTTTTTGACTTAAAACACGTGATGAAAGTACCGGAGAAGATGTATAAGCGATAATTCCTGAAATCAAAACAGCAGCGGCTAATGAATAAGCAAATTCAGTAAATAAAACACCTGTGAACCCAGACATCATGCCAATTGGTAAAAAGATAGAAATCAGCGTCATTGTGGTTAATACAACTGGATTTGCAATCTCTCTTGCACCTTGAATGGCAGCTTTAAAGGGTGAAAAACCTAGCTCAATATATCGATACACATTTTCCATGACTAAAATAGCATCATCAACCACAAGCCCAATGGCTAGAACCATGGCTAATAAGGTTAATAAATTGATGGAAAAGCCCATCAACATCATTAGAAAGAAAGCGCCTAGTAGTGATAAAGGAACGGTAACAACTGGAATTAATACCATTCGCAATGCGCCCACAAAACAAAATAAAACAGCTGATACAATAATCCCAGCTTCAATAATAGTTCGGATAACTTCATCAATGGACTCTTGGATCGAATCACCTTGATTATAAATTGTATTTAACTTCATTCCCGGTGGTAAATCATGCTTAATACTTGGCAATTCATCCTGGATTCGGTTAATGACATCTAACACATTGGCATCATTCGCTGGTAAAACGCCAACAAAAACACCTTCATGGCCATCAATACGCACAGAACTATCATAGGATTCAGCACCGAGTTTCACAGTTGCAATATCCGACAAACGAATCAAATTTCCATCATCATTCGCGACAACTAATTTTTTATAAGCATCAGCATCACCTAAATCTGTAGCAGGGTTTAAGACAATATTTTGAAAAGGAGCCCTTAATTTTCCACCAGTAGATAACAAGCTTTGTGAAGCTAAGGCTTGAGAAACTTGTTGATAAGTAATGCCAAGTTGTGCCATTTTCTTAAAATCTAGAAAAACACGCATGGCATATTCTTGTCCACCTAAGACTTGCACTTCAGAAATTCCACCTAAAGCTGTAATTTTAGGCTGAAGAACATTTTTAGCATAAGCGGTCATTTGACCAACTGTATAATCATCACTGGTTACTGAAAAAGAAATAACTGGAAAACTATCGCCTGTTTGCATATTAATTGAAGAAGATTCAGCTTCTCGCGGTAATTGACTTTTTACTGCATTAACTTTTTGAACAACTTCACTTAACACATTGTATGGGTTTGCATCTAATCCCACTTTAACAGTAATGCTACTGACACCTAATTTACTTGAGGATTGCATATAATCAACCCCATTAACACTACCGACAGACCGTTCAAGCGGATCAGTCACAAACCCTTGAACTGTGCCTGGGTTTGCCCCTGGCATTGGTGTGTTAATAATAATGGTGGCATCATTCATTTCAGGGTACTGTCGAACTTGCAAAGAAAAAATACCACCAAGACCTGCTGTTAAAATCAGCAAGCTAATCACAGTTGCTAAAACAGGACGACGAATAAAAATATCAATGAAATGCATAATAGATAGCCCCGATGCTACGACGATGATTGTGTTTTAGAATTTGACTGGCCTAATTGAACCTTATTATTGACCATAACGTTCATTCCTTGCGATAATTTATTTTGCCCATCAGTGACAATTAAATCACCTTGTTTAATCCCTGTCACAACAGCAAGATTCCCACGAACATGTGTTACCTGAATTGGGACTTGTTTAGCTTCATAAAGAGGCTTGTCTGTTTTGACTTGTTTAATTTGACCATTTTCTGCTTTATCATACACAACATTCATCGGTTCGCCATTTTGTTGTTTACGTTTTAATACATAAACATTTTCACCAAATAGCGTATAGCTAATCGCATTGCGCGGGATCACTAAAGCATCTTGAATTTTAGGCAATAAAATATGCACATTAACAATCATCCCTGGTGTAATTAAGTGGTCCTGATCTGGCGTATTTTTATCATAGGTTGCCTGAACACTCAAACCTAATGTAGAAGGACTAATTGCTGAGTTAATCGCAGTAATCGGAGCAGAAAAGTGCTGATCAGGAATCCCATCAATTGAAAATTCAATTTGATTGCCGCTTTCAATATACTGAATGGCTTGTTGAACCACATCAAAACGGATATTAATTGGATTAATTTTACTAACTGTTGCAATGGGCGTACCTGGCTGGACAAACTGACCTAAATTCACTTGACGCAAACCAATTCTTCCAGAAAAAGGAGCAACAATAGTACTATTGTCAATCTTAGCTTTAATGGTAGCCACTTCTGCTTGAGCAACATTTCTCTGTGCTAATGAACGGTCATATTGTTCTTTTGAAATAGCTTGTTGTTCTAAAAGTGTTTGATTACGTTGATATGTAATATTTGCTAATTCATACTGTGTTTTTGCTTTTTTAAGTTGTGTCTTAAGTTCATTGGTTCGTAACTTAAGTAAAACATCGCCTTGTTTAACAATATCACCTGATTTAAAATCAATTTCTTGGACAATTCCACTATTTTGAGGTGTGACATTGGTTTGTTGAATAGCATGAGCCTTACCCGTAACATCAATGGTTGGTTGCCAAGATTCCTTTTTCACCGTTGTCGCTGAAACTTCTTGTGGCTTGCGTTGAAAACTACTCATCGCAGTTGTTTTTTCATGATTGATATAAGCTGAAAAACCAAAAATACTGCCAAAGATGACGAGTAAAACAATCGCAATACCAATCAAGCTTTTAATGAGTTTTTGAGCTGATGGGGTAGGGGGCTGTTGTTGCGTCATAATGAAACGTCCTTATTATTTAAATCATGGTGGTTGCGCAAGCGAAAGTACATATTGTAAAGATGTAATGCTAAAAAAGCTATAAATAGTAAACCACTATATACAGGCATCGAAATTCCAAACAATGACCAATGTGTTGTCGCACAATCAGGGGTTCCATAAAAAAACGTTTTAAGCAGTTCAGAAAACGGGAGTGTATGAATCATGGTTGTCACATCTAATAGGCATTGGCCTGCATATTGATCTGGATGGGTTTGCATCCAAATTTGGCGCATTGCCATAATAGCGCCAAATAATGAAAACACAATAATCAAGCTATTAGAAAGCCAACAAAAAAGGGGGCGATAAGGACTGGCTAAAACCATCCTGAATAGTACAAAAAACGTAATGATGCCTAATGAAAATTGTTGGACTAAACAAAGTGGGCAGGGCTGCAGGCCTAAAAAAGCCATAAAATAAATTAATGCTAAAACAGCAGTTAAACAAAGTAGAGCAGATAAACGATTAATTAAAATTAATGTTTTCATAAGATTATAACAATAGTTTTCAAAGTAAAACTTATTATATCTGATATTACCAGACAAATAAAATGTGTTTTATTGATTCAATAGCATTTTCCATCAGATATGTTAAACTTACGTTTATCAAAATTGTTTAATGCTTTTAAAGGAGTCAATCGATGAAAACTGTTAAAAAGGCCGTTTTCCCCGTAGCTGGGCTTGGCACACGTTTTTTACCGGCAACAAAAGCCTCGCCGAAAGAAATGCTGCCTATTGTTGATAAACCATTAATTCAATATGCTGTTGAAGAGGCAATTGCCGCGGGGATCACTGAATTAATTTTTGTTACTAGTAGTCACAAGCAAGCCATTGAAGATCATTTTGATAAAAACTTTGAGCTTGAATACAATCTTAAAAAAAAGAATAAACAAAAACTATTAGATATGGTTCAAAATATTTTACCTGATCATGTCAGCTGCGCTTATGTGCGACAAAAAGAAGCATTAGGCCTAGGGCATGCAGTTTTGTGTGCTGAGCCGTTAGTTAAAAATGAACCATTTGCCGTTATTTTAGCAGACGATTTAATTGTTAACATGAATGGGGCAAGTGCCTTAGAACAGATGACGCAAGCTTATCAGCAACATCATCATGGATTAATCGCTGTACAGCAAGTTGCCCCATCAGAAACAGGCTCTTATGGTATTGTTAGCGCTGACTCTGCACAAAATATTAATGCCGTTGTTGAAAAACCGAAACCTGAAAATGCGCCCTCAACACAAGCTATTGTTGGTCGTTATATCCTGAATGCCTCTATTTTTAATTATTTAAAAAACACACCGAAAGGTGCCGGTGGCGAAATCCAATTAACGGATGCCATTGCTGAACAATTATGTGCTGAACCTGTCAAAGCTTTTGCTTTTGATGGCGTGCGTTATGATTGTGGTAATAAGCTTGAATTTGCTATTGCGAACTTTGAACTAACAAGACAAGATGAGGCGCTGGGCCAAGACTATATGGACTATATTCGCAAACAACTAGATTAAGTTTGAAATCAATTAAAATATGGATAAAATAATTGGCATTAATCATGATTTGCATTATGATAAGATAGTACTATTAATATAGAATTAGGATACCGGTTGTGTCGGGCCATATTTTTGTTGTATCTGCCCCTTCTGGTGCTGGAAAAACATCATTACTCAAATCGATTATTCAAGATTCCAATCAATTACGCGTTTGTGTGTCTCATACAACACGAGCCCCACGTGAAGGTGAAAAGGATGGTCGAGATTATCATTTTGTTGATGATCAAACGTTTCAAACAATGTTGGCAAATGATGCATTTGTTGAATACGCCAAAGTATTTGATTATTATTACGGCACCTCAAAGCAAGCAATTAATGCGTTATTAGAACAAGGTTACCATGTTATCTTAGAAATTGATTGGCAGGGAGCACGTCAAGCGCGTGATATTTATCAAGACCAATGTACAAGCATTTTTATCAAACCCCCATCATTAGAAGCATTACGCCAACGCTTGTATCAGCGTGATTTAGATACAGCACAAGTGATTGATCGACGAATGCAGGAGGCTCAAGAAGCTATCAATTATTGTGATGAATATGACCATGTGATTGTCAATGCTTGTTTCAATCAAGCAAAACAACAATTAGAACAATTAATGACAGCCCCAGCTCAGCCGATTAATTGTGAAACAATGAAGCACTCTTGTTAACCTTTGATTTATGCGCAAGATTATTCATATTGATATGGATGCGTTTTTTGCATCAGTTGAACAGCGTGATCACCCTGAATATCGAGGTCGACCTATTGCGGTGGGAGGATCGCCTGAAGGCCGCGGCGTATTAGCCACCGCCAGTTATGAAGCCAGAACTTATGGATTACGATCTGCCATGCCTGCGGCAAAAGCCTTACGTCTTTGTCCACACGTGATTTTTGTCAAACCGCGTATGGATGTATATCGAGCTGTCTCAAAGCAAATTCATCAAATTTTTCGAACATTTACAGATGTTATTGAGCCTTTATCATTAGATGAGGCCTATTTAGATGTGACACAAAACAAACACAATCAACCTTCAGCAACTTATGTGGCACAAGCAATAAAAGC
>CAZAJS010000049.1:0-9003 GCA_964485635.1 uncultured Francisellaceae bacterium | reverse complement strand
TTCTGTTGAATTATGGCATACATTAATCCCATTGCAAATCATGGCTTTATTTATTTTATTAGGTCTAGCAGCCCTCCTTGGTTGGCGTGAAAAAAAACGCATTGATGTTGGATTCAATCAAACTAACAATTTACTGGGACAACCGAGTTTTAACACAGAAGCCCCATCAGACTTATCTATGACGACATCACGCCATTGGTGGTTTAATCTCGGACTAACTTCCCTATTAATTATCAGCTTAGTTAGCAGTTGGCTACCAGTACCTTTAACATTCATGATTGGACTAACCATTGCTTTAATTATCAATTTTCCGAATCCTTCACAGCAAACACAACGTATTAAGGCTCATGCACCAAATGCCTTAATGATGGCTGCAATTATTTTAGCCGCGGGTGTTTTTTTAGGAATGATGCAAGGAAGTGGTATGCTTAAACAATTAGCCATTATGCTAGTGGCTTTTTTGCCTAACGCAATGTTGCCTTATTTACATTTAATCATCGGTGTATTAGGCGCACCGTTTGAGCTGTTATTAAATACGGATGCTTACTATTATGCACTATTGCCGATTGTTCAGTCGGTCAGTCAAACTGTTGGCATCACACCTCATACAACAACTTATGCTTTATTAGTCGGCAATATTGTCGGCACATTTATTAGTCCCTTTTCACCTGCGCTTTGGTTGGCCTTAGGTTTAGCTGGCATTGAAATGGGCCGTTATATCCGCTATGCTTTTTTATGGATTTGGGGATTTAGTATTATCTTATTCATCATTGCTGGACTGATGGGACTATTTTAATTGACCTTTCTTAAATGCACGCACCCAAAACCGATGCGGTGCAATCGCTTGATACACGCTGGCACTGATTGGTAGCGCACCCCCAGTGATCATTGCAGCGATACAATCAGCAGCTAATAAACAACTACTTAAGCCTTTTGAGCCAAAGCCTGTGACAACATACAATCCAGCTTGATAGGGCATTTGGGGTAATCGAGCGACGGGACACCCTTTATGTAAAGAGGAGAAAAATGTCGCTTTAAAAGCATCATAATCAACAACGGGCCCAACACAGGGCAAATGATCACTCGTAATACAACGACGCCCAACACGTCCTGTCCATGGTTGATCCTTAAAATCTGGATGTTGTTGCCATTCATTGGCTAAATGGTCTGATAACCGAACTTGCCCATCAAAATCATCATTTGCACGAAAACTAGCCCCCATGACCTGTTGACCTTGAAAAAAGGGTAAACAATAATGGTTTTGCATCACAATACTACGCAAATCAAGCCCCGATTGTTTTAAAATACTTACCTGTCCATCAGATGCGTATAAGGGGAAGTTTTTGATCCACTGTTGCGCCTGATCCCCATTGGCTATAATCACATGATCATAATAAGCACGTTTACCCTTTGTATCCTGACATTGCCAATGCCCACTTTCCGTTTTTGTTATTTCAGTGACCCTTGTTGGCATTTGACAAGTAATATTGTTTGTTATGTTGATCAATTGACGACATAATTGCTGTGGAGAGACAACACAGGCAGTTGGATAATAAATCGCTGAGGCATTTAATTTAATTCCTGCAATTTTACTGGCTTCGGGTGGTCCAACCCACCTAGCAATCATTGTATCTAACCCACGCTGCTGCAATACTCGCTGCATTCGCTGCTTGATGCTTGATTTTGTGAGTAAAGCTAATGCTCCACAAGCTTGATGGGCCAAACCATGTTGCTTAATCCAAGTCCTCGTTCGCAAAAAACCTTGTGTATACCATTGATCTGATGCATTGAAATCAACACTTAATGATGGTTGCAAAATTCCTGCCGGGTTGCCAGAAGTCCCCTTAGCAATGCCTTTAGCATCATAAATCGTAACAATATATCCTTTATTTGCTAACACATGGGCACTAGCACATCCAGCAAGCCCAGCACCAATAACCGCAACACGCTTACCATCACAGAATGATGGCATTGTCCAGTAAGATGGACGTTTAAGAATTGAACGTGTCTCTAAATGGCCTGATAACATTTGTCGTTTACGGCCATAGCCTTTAGATTTCAATAAAGCAAAACCGGCATTTGCCAATGTTTTTTTGACGCATGCAGCAACGCTAAATGTTGCAAATGATGTGCCAATGCGACTATGTTGTGCAATCGTTTGGGCAATTTTGGGAGTCCAAGTCTCTGGATTTTTGTGTGGAGCAAACCCATCTAAAAACCAAGCATCTACAGGCGGGCCTTGGTATTGCGCCAACCAATGATTTGCATCACCGATTAATAATGTTAAATGAACATTTGATGTCAAATGCCATTTCTGAAATCCTCGATCCAGACCTTGCTGATAAAAAGCCATCAATCGATCCAAATAGGGTAACAAACAAGGCCAATGACTAAGTGCACGCTGTAAATCGCCTGGTTTCACTGGGTACTTTTCACAACAAATCATTTCTAAGTGAGCTGAAGCAGGTGCTGTTTTTTCCCATAATTGCCATGCAGATAAAACATTCAACCCAGTTCCAAAACCAATCTCACCAATCACAAACCTTGATGAAGGCGCTAATTTAGCCCAACGTGATGCTAATTGATTGTGTTGTAAAAAAACATAATGGCTTTCTTGAAAACCATCTGCCGATGAAAAATAAATATCATTAAACTGTGATGATGTTAACGTCGAGTCTTGCCAATCAATTTTTGCCCATTGCACCATAATTAACGTGATCGGACGGCCATGGTTAAACGACTGATTGAAACTTTTTTGCCTTGTTCATTTGTAATGACAATAGACCATACTTGCGTACTTTTACCTAAATGGATCGGTTCAGCAACCGCTTGAATTAATCCTTGTGATACAGGGCGTAAATGGTTGGTATTAATATCTAAACCAACACAAAACTCCTGATTAGGATCAACTGTATAATTCGCTGCTGTTGACCCTAATGATTCAGCAATCACACAGGAGGCGCCTCCATTCATAATTCCTAATGGTTGACGAACCCGATCTGAAATCATCAATTCAGCAACAACATGATCGTGGGCTACTTGTGTTACTTTTAGCCCAATAAAATCAGCCATGGTTGACTCATTACGCTGATTCATATGTGCTGGTGTTGCTTCGGTTTTCCAAATGATCATATTTTTATCCTCTAAAGCGTCGATCACCTTCTTTTTGACGTTTTTTCTCAGCACGAATCCGTCGAGCTTGTTTTGGATCAATCACTAAAGGTCGATAAATTTCAATTCGATCCCCAGCAGTGACAGGTGCTTGTAAAGCAACAATTTTATTATAAATACCCACTGCTTGTTGTGTGATATCAATGTCACTATTTTTTTGTAAGATACCACTGGCTTTAATGACCTGCTCAACCGTTTGAATTGAGTCATCTAAATGCACATGACAACGAGTCACTTGATCTTGCATTGCATAAATCACTTCTACCTGATTAGCTTCCATAAACATCCTTAGCTCGTTGGCAAAATGCATCAAGCATCATATTGGCTAATTTATTAAATACTGGACCAATTGCCATCGCCATTAATTTATTTGAAAACTCAAAATTCAAATCTAATGAAATTTTAGAACTGGTCTGATCAATACGATAAAATCGCCATTGGCCTGTCAATGACTTAAATGGCCCGTCAATCAATGTTAAATCAATGGCATCTGGATAATGTTTATCATTTTGTGTTGTCAGCGCTAATGTAATACCCGCTTTTTTTACATGCATTGTTGCTTTTGTTTGTTCTTGGCCATCTTGATGAATCTCAATTGACTCACACATCGGCAAAAAATCCGGATAATGTTCAACATCACTGACTAACTGGAACATTTTATGATCTGGATAATTGACCACTGCTTCCCGATGAATCGTTGTCATGGTGCACGTTCTCTTTTTTGATTTGATCATGTTATAATGATTTATTGTAACGATAATTTTAAAAAAAGCAAAATCAATTTAAGAGGCAATGATGGCAAATAAAACAAATCACAATCAGCATGGATTAATTGCTAAAAATAAAAAAGCATTTCATGATTATACGATTGAAAGTCGCTATGAGGCTGGTATTGTGCTAAGTGGCTGGGAAATTAAAAGTATTCGTCAAGGACGGGTACAATTAGTTGAAAGTCATGTGCGTGTACGAAATGGTGAAGTCTGGTTAATTAATGGCTTAATTACCCCTTTGACCTCTGCTTCAACTCATGTTGTACCTCAGCCAACAAGAACGCGCAAACTTTTATTAAATAAACGAGAAATTAATAAATTAATGGGGAAAATTGATCAACAAGGTTATACGATTATTCCTTTAGCATTTTATTGGAAAGGCCCACTGGTCAAAGTAGAAATTGGCTTGGCAAAAGGTAAGCAAAAGCATGATAAACGTCAAGCAGAAAAAGCCAAAGATTGGCAACGTCAAAAAAGCCGAATTATGCGTCATCAACAACGTTAAAAGACTATTTTAAAATACAAAATAATGATTGGATAATATTCAATGATTCATTCATAAAAAAAGCCAGAAATGATATGGCTTTCAAATATGGTGCCGAGGGAGAGACTCGAACTCTCACTCCCGAAGGAACCGGATTTTGAATCCGGCGCGTCTACCAATTCCGCCACCCCGGCTAAAGGATATCCGATATATTAGGCAATTTTGCAATTTTTGTCAATTACTTTTCATCATTTTTCGCTGTTTTTGACAAATCTTCGGGCCAATTCGCAACAACCATGCCTAATGATAAATCAAACTCTTCTAATTTTTGTTTAATTTCATTTAATGATTTTTTACCAAAGTTTGGCGTCCGCATTAATTCGCTTTCTGTATATTGGACTAATTCACCAAGATAACAGATTTTTTCTGATTTCAAGCAATTCGCCGAACGAACAGTTAAATCAAGCTCTTCAATTGTTTTTAACAATACAGGATCAATCACAGGGGCTTGGTTTTCTTGTCGACGTGCTGCTAATAAATCTGCATCAACAAATGACTCAATCTGATTTTGAACATAAGTTGCCCCTAAACTTAACGCCTCAGCTGGTTTCATGCTGCCATCAGTTTCGATTGACAATACTAGTTGATCTAAATCCGTTTTTTGACCAACACGGGCACTTTCAACAGCATAGTTCATTGCAACGACTGGTGAGTAACCAGCATCCACATAAAAACAACCTTCTGAAAAAGATTCATTAACGGACACATAGCCTTGACCATGTTTAAAAGTTGCTTGAATTTTTAAACTAGTTTTCCCAGCATAATGCATAATGACACGTTCTTCATCTAATACATTAAGCCCTTCAGAGGTTTTAAAGTCTGCCGCTGTAATGGTTTTAGCAGCGGATTTAGCCGTTAAATTTAAACTCAATGTTCCTTGGCTAACCCCCTCATCAAAAGCAACAGGAATTTGTTGCAAATGGTATATAACACTTAGAACCGACTCTTCACAAGGTAAACTTGCACTATAATCATCCACTTTGCCATCATTAATCTTTACCTTCTCAAGGGCAACGCCTGGCAACAATTTTAATAAAATTGATTTCATTGTGTGACCTAAAGTATACCCAAACCCACGCTCAAGAGGTGACAAGGTGATTGTGGCTTCCGTTGGACTTTTTTCTTTATTATCAATATTAGATGGATATAATAAGTTTTCAAGTGTCATAGAAAGATTTGCTCTTTGATTGATCATAATGGCAATATTATAACAGATTTTTTTAAATAAATGCCAGCATATAACACCGACTTAGCCGCTTTTTCTAAACTTTATCGGATTGGTTCATGAAAGTTGGTTATGACACTATGGCTTGAAACGGTTTTTTGTTAATATAGACTTTATTCTATTTTTAGTGATATAGCAAAGGAAATGTATTTATGTTTAAAAGTTTATCGGAACGTTTAAATCACTCCCTTCAGAAAATTAAAGGCCAAGGGCGCTTGACCGATGATAATATCAAGTCAGCTTTACGTGATGTTCGTATGGCGTTGCTTGAGGCAGATGTGGCTTTACCTGTTGTTAAAAACTTTATTGAAGACTTACGCCAACAAGTTGTCGGTGAAAAAGTCAAAAAAAGCTTAACACCAGGTCAAACCTTTATCAGCATTGTTAAAAAATCGCTGGAAGAATTACTTGGTGGGGAAGCTGAGCCATTAGATTTAAAATCCCAACCTCCAGTTGTGATTTTAATGGCTGGTCTTCAAGGTGCTGGTAAAACAACAACCACGGGTAAGCTGGCGAATTACTTAAAAACACAACAAAAAAAACGGGTTGCCGTTGTCAGTACAGACATCTACCGTCCAGCCGCGATTGACCAACTTGAAACGGTTGCTTCAGAGGTTGGTGCAGAATTTGTCCCGTCAAATACACAACAAAAACCATCTGAAATTGCAAAAAATGCCATCCAACAGGCCAAAGAGTCGTTAGCTGATGTATTGATTATTGATACAGCCGGTCGTTTACATGTTGATGCAACCATGATGGATGAAATTACAACGCTACAAAAAGTTGCCAACCCGACTGAAACGCTTTTTGTTGTTGATAGTATGGCTGGACAAGATGCGGCTAATACCGCTAAAGTATTTAATGAAGCCTTGACATTAACTGGTGTGATTTTGACAAAGGTCGATGGTGATGCACGCGGTGGTGCTGCCCTGTCCATTCGCCAAGTCACTGGCAAGCCCATTAAAATGATTGGAACCGGTGAAAAATCTGATGCATTAGAACCCTTTTACCCTGATCGTATTGCCTCACGAATTTTAGGAATGGGAGATTTGCTCAGTCTAATTGAAAGCGCTGAACAAACGTCAGATGAAGAAAAAGCTGCCAAATTAGAACGGAAACTTAAAAAAGGCAAAAGCTTTACCCTCGATGACTTTAAACAACAACTTGAACAAATGCAAAAGATGGGCGGGGCAAAAAGCCTTTTAGAAAAAATGCCCGGATCCAATAAAGTGCCAAATGATATTCAAGAAAAAGCCGGTGAAGCTTTTTTCAAAAAAACTGAGGCCATGATCAATTCAATGACCCCTAAAGAACGTCGCAAACCTGAAATTATCAAAAGCTCACGCAAACGACGTATTGTTGCAGGTTCTGGAACAACAGTCCAAGATCTTAATAAATTGCTCAAACAGTTTGCTCAAATGCAAAAAATGATGAAAACAATGCGACAAAAAGGTGGTATGCGCAAAATGATGGGCGCTATGAAAGATCCAGCGATGCTACAGCAAATGATGGGTGGTAAAGGTGGTGGAAGACCCTTTTAAAGGGGGAGCGCCCCTTTCATTTATTTCAGATGAATGATTAATGCGCCTCTTGGGCCATTTTATAATATTTTTTCTCAATTCGTTGCCGTTTTAAACGGGATAAATGATCAAAAAATGTAACACCATTTAAATGATCTAATTCATGCTGCACACATCGAGCAAATAAATCACTACCTTCTTTTTCAAATACTTGACCATGCCGGTCTAGAGCGCGAACTTTAATCCATTCAGACCGTTGCACATTCGCCACAACATTCGGAAATGACAAGCAGCCTTCTTGATCAATCACCTGCCCTTGACGGTCAATGATTTCTGGATTAATCAACACAACTGGACTGCCCTGCGTTTCAGCAACATCCATGATAAAAATGCGTTTTTTGACCCCTACTTGTGTGGCTGCTAATCCAACTCCCCCTTCGGCATACATGGTTTCAATCATCGCATCAATCGTCTCTTGCAATGTCTCTATTTCATCTGACTCAACTAATTCAGCAATTTCTTTTAAGAATGGATCTGGATAACGTAATACTTTCATAACACCCATAATTGAAAACTCCTTTGATTATTAATTTTAGCCGACGATCATTGTAAACGCGGATCATTGCTTAGTTTGATCATTTGAATTGCCGCATCAACTGAATAAGCGCCTTTATCAATTTTTTCACCATTAGCCCGCACTAAAGCTTGTGTTTGATTTTCAGTAGTTAAAACACCAAAAATAACTGGCAGCTCATATGACAACATAATTTGTTGGCATCCATAACTGACTTGCTGGCAAACATAATCATAATGACCTGTTTCACCACGAACCACACAGCCTAACATAACAATGGCATCAAAATGACCACTTTTAGCCGCACACTGCGCTGCATAAGGCAGCTCAACAGCCCCAGGAACAGTAAAAACCTCATATTCAACTTGTTGTTTTTGTGCCTGATTAATCGCTCCTTGGCGCAACTGACTTGTTACTTGTTGATTGAAATCACTAATGATCAGTGCAAGTTTAATCTGAGACATCTGTTTGAACTCCTTGAATCATATGTTTTAATTTTTCTGTTTTTGTTTTTAAATATCGTTCATTCAATGGTTGAATTTCAGATAAACTCGCTAAACGTGTTACTTGAATATTTGCTTTAGCTAATGCTTGTAATTTTGAAGGATTATTTGAAAATAATTGACACTGATGAATGCCATAGTAACGCAATACTTGGATAGCAGCATCATATTGACGAGCGTCTACTGGTAAACCTAACGCAATATTCGCCTCTACTGTATCAAGTTGTTGTGTTCTTTGTAATTCATAAGCTTTTAACTTATTAGCTAACCCAATATCTCTTCCTTCTTGTTCTAAGTAAACTAACAACCCCCCATGCTGACTAATATAATCTAAAGCATGATGTAATTGGGATTGGCAGTCACATTTTAAAGAACCAAATAAATCACCGGTAATACAGGAGGAATGAATGCGCACCACCGGCCGGTCTTGTTTATCTAATGAGTGATGCAATGCAACCACTTCTTTATTCGTGATTGGGTCCATAAACGCTGAGCATTGCAATTCACCATACTGCTTAAACGGAACAAGGGTTGTTGCCTCATGCCGTAAATATTGCTCATTAGCTAATCGGTATAAGCGGATGTCTTCAATACTTAATAAAGGAAAATCATAGCTATCAGCAAACGCTTCTAACTGATGCTTATTCATCATCGTGCCATCTGGATTCATTAACTCACATAATACAGCAGTTTCAT
>CAZAJS010000048.1:0-9195 GCA_964485635.1 uncultured Francisellaceae bacterium | reverse complement strand
ATGACTTTGTTGTGCATGTCCAACTAAATAGCCACCTAAGTATAAGCTGCTTGTAATAATAAAGGCATTGACAAGCATTAGGCTGCGTTGTTGTCTGAACAGCACTTGAACCCATAAGGCACTTATTAATGCCACAAGAAAACCAACGAAATAAACACTGCCAATACTCGCATAATAGGCTAAAACGGTGGTTGTTTGGCTATAGCCTATTAATCCCCAAGGAAAGCTGGTGATAAAAAAGCCACGTAAAAGCTCAGTTAATGCCCAAAATAGAGGAAGCCAAATAACGATTTGCTCTTTCCGGTGTCTGAAAAAAGCGCTAACCCAAGCAAAAAAGGCAGTAAAGCATGCTAAGATTAAAACCATTATAATGGTCAATAAAATACTGACAATCCAAGTGTTCGTAAATAAATGAACGCTAATAGCAACCCAGTAAATATTCGTTGCAAAATAGCCAATGCCAAATAAAAACCCAATCTGCGTCCATCGAGAATGAGATGTTTGACTAATCAGTAAGGCAAAAAAACTGCCAAGACCGATAAAAGCAAGTATGGGCCACTGAAATGGAGCTTGAGAAAGTGTGATCATTGCCCCAGAGCATAAGGCTAAAACCCAGTATCGTTGGGGCATTAAAAAATAAAAAAAATGTTTAATTAGTTTCATGGGGCAGTGGATTGCTCATTGTTGCTGGATCAAGATAACTGACCGTCAATGAAATAATGCGTCGTTTCTGTGCATTGGTAACATGAAAGCGTAAGCCATCAGCTTCAAGCGTTTCACCTTTTTGAGGTAAATGTTCAAGTGTATGGGTAATAAAACCACCAATGGTATCAAAATTTTCTTCATCAAAATGGGTTTTGAAGTATTCATTAAAAAGTGGAATTTCTGTTAACGCATCAACCACATATTCATTGGTTTTTTTCTTGACAATTGGTTGTTTATTTTCATCAAATTCATCTTCAATTTCCCCGACAATCTCTTCTAATATATCTTCAATAGTAACAATTCCAGAAATAGCACCATATTCATCGACAACAATTGCCAAATGATTGTGGCTACTTTTAAAATCACGCAATAAGCTATCAAGTTTTTTGCTTTCAGGGATGAAAATGGCTTCTCTTAAAAGCCCTTTAATGTTTTGGTGATCAACATGATGATCTGATACAAATAATTTAAGTAAATCTTTAGCATGAATAATCCCTGCAATTTCATCACCAGCACCATTGAAAACAGGGATACGGGTATGAGCTGAATCAACAACTTTTTGAATAATATCTTTTGCCGGTTCAGCTAAGCTGATGGTTGCCATTTGTGTACGAGGCACCATTACATGGCGTGCTTGTAAGCTTGATATGCGTAAAACGCCCTTATACATGTCACGTGTTTGGCGATCAATGATTTGATATTGAGTGGCATAATCAGCTAATTGAATTAACCCTAATTGCCCTTGGTTTGCAAGTTTACGCAATGCCCACCGCTGATGCCAACGATAGCGAGAAGATGACTCAGTCATGGCAGTGCTCCTGATAAGGGTTAGCAATTTTGAATTTTTTCAAAATAATAATTTCTAAATTTTCCATAATATTTGCTTGGTCAGGCGTTTGGTGATCATAATGCAAAAGATGTAATGTACTATGAATAATTAAATGTGCCCAATGATCAAGAATAGTTTTTTGTTGTTGATCAGCTTCTTTTTTTAGAATCATAGGGCATATCACCATATCCCCTAATGGCTGTAAATCAAATGCATCAGCGGGTAGTCCTGGAGGAAATTCAAATGGAAATGATAAAACATTCGTTGGCTTGTTTTGATTTCGGTAAGTTGTATTTAACTCAGTAATGGTGTTTTCAGTTACAATAGATAAAGCAACTTGTCCTCCCGGATGGTTTAAATGCTCAAATGTGGCTGTTAACCACTGTTGTATTTGGCTGGCAGGAGGGTGGTCAAGGCTTTCAGCATTATCAATATCTAGCATTACTGCTGCCATTATTGATGGCTCCTATTGCTTTTTTGATGAGTTGATTGATCGGTTGACTCATACGCATTAACAATTTTTTGAACTAATGGATGACGAACAATGTCCTGGCCTTCAAAATAGGTAATGGCAATGCCATCAATATCTGCTAAAATATTAATGGCATGGCGGAGTCCAGAGGTGACACGTGGAGGCAGGTCAATTTGTGAAATATCTCCTGTTGCCACAGCAGAAGTATTAAAACCAATTCGCGTTAAAAACATTTTCATTTGCTCAATGGTGGTATTTTGTGCTTCATCTAATACAACAAATGCATCATTGATGGTTCGGCCCCGCATATAGGCTAGTGGTGCGATTTCAATCAATTGACTTTCAACTAATTTTTGAACTTGCTCTGCCCCCATTAATTCATGGAGTGCATCATACATAGGTCGCAAATAAGGGTCGACCTTTTGTGCCATATCCCCCGGGAGGAATCCTAAACTTTCACCGGCTTCGACGGCTGGACGAACTAATACAAGCTTTTTGACACGTCCTTGTTGAAAAGCATTCACAGCAGCGGCAATAGCAAGATAAGTTTTGCCTGTTCCTGCTGGGCCAATACCAAAATTAATATCAAAATCAGCTAACCGACGCAAATATTGTTCTTGGTTTAGGTTTTTAGGCTTGAGGCGATATTTTTTAAGTTGTAAGTGATAATTTGTTTGGTAGTAAGCTTTTTGTCGTTGCTCGGTGCCGACTTGCTGTGTTTGTTGCAGATCTGTGTGAATTTGTTCAGCAGATAAGCGGTGATCAGGTGCTTGAGCAATTCCTTTATAAAGGTTAATAAGAAAAGTCTTTGCCGCATTGATCGCTTGGCTTGTTCCATGAATTTGAAAATGATTGCCTTGGTGAAAAATAGTGACATTCAAGTGTTTTTCAATCAGTTTGATATGTTCGTTCATATCACCACATAAATTAGACAACCAATCACTATGGTCGGGTGTTAATGTTAATTGAACTGGTTCAGAAGTCTGTTGTGTCATTTTGTTAAACCTGTTGACCTCGCATTGAATTCGGAAGCGCTTCAGTAATTTTTACTGAAATAAACTGTCCAATGACATCTTCGTCGCTTTTAAAATGAACAATTCGATTATTTTCAGTACGTCCAGCTAATACAGCAGGATCTTTTTTAGATGGGCCTTCAACGAGAATACGTTGTGTAGTACCAACCATTTGACGCGAAATTAATTGTGAATTATGCGTTAACTGTTGTTGTAAGCGGGCTAAGCGTTCTTTTTTTACATGCATGGGGGTTTCATCAGGCAGGTTGGCTGCTGGCGTGCCAGGGCGTGGGCTATAGATGAAGCTAAAAGATTGATCAAAACCAACTGCCGTTACCAGCTCCATGAGTTTTTCAAAATCTTGGTCCGTTTCACCAGGATAGCCAACGATAAAGTCTGATGAGATTGTAATATCAGGTCTGACTTGCTTAAGTTTGCGCATTTTTTGTTTAAATTCAAGCGCTGTATGTCCTCGTTTCATGGCTGCTAAAATACGGTCAGATCCATGTTGAACCGGTAAATGTAGATGATTAGCCAATTCTGGCACATCA
The DNA here is from genome assembly GCA_964485635.1 of uncultured Francisellaceae bacterium. Taxonomy (GTDB): domain Bacteria; phylum Pseudomonadota; class Gammaproteobacteria; order Francisellales; family Francisellaceae; genus CAZAJS01. The sequence goes on along the minus strand of CAZAJS010000048.1, from coordinate 5,625 downwards.
CGATAGGCATCAATTAAATTATCTGAGAATTCAACCGGATGAGAAGTGGTGAAGCGAATGCGGTCAATGCCATCGATTGCAGCGACATAATGAATGAGCAAAGCTAAATCAGCTACCTCCCCATTTTCCATGGGTCCTTGATAATGATTAACATTTTGTCCTAATAAGGTAATTTCACGGACCCCTTGTTCAGCTAAACTAGCACATTCTGCTAGTACATCTTCAAAGGGTCGATTAATCTCAGGGCCCCTTGTATATGGAACAACACAATAAGCGCAATATTTATCACAGCCTTCCATAATGGAGACAAATGCTTTTGTCCCTTCAGCCCGCGGCTCCGGCAAATGGTCAAACTTTTCAATCTCTGGAAATGAAATATCAACTTGTGGTTGGTTTGTCGCCTGCTTTTGTTCAATGAGTTCTGGTAAACGATGAATCGTTTGGGGGCCAAAGACAATATCAACAAACGGAGCGCGCTTGACAATATTATCACCTTCCTGCGAGGCAACACATCCACCCACACCAATCACTAAATCAGGTCGATGATTTTTTAAATGTTTCCAACGTCCTAGTTGGTGAAAGACTTTTTCTTGTGCTTTTTCACGAATCGAACAAGTGTTGATCAAAACAATATCAGCATTTTCTGCCTCTTGTACTTTTTCGGTGTTAAAATGTTCATTGAGCACTTCATCCATACGCGCGGAATCATACTCATTCATTTGACAGCCTAGTGTTTTGATAAATACTTTTTTCATTGGCTTGTCTGCAATGTGTGTCATAAATGAAACCTGTTTCATGTTAATTGTTCAATTAAAGTACCATCATAGCGTGTTTTAAAAAAAAACGCTATATTTGAGATGGCCAAGTTATTAACTAATCGTTTCAATCGAGCCATCTTTTTGACCAATGATTGCATAATCACAGCGCCGATGTGCAAATAATCCATTTTCAATCACACCTGTGATTAGGTTGAGTTGGTCTTCACGTTCCCAAGGACGATCAGCATTTAAATCATGGACATCTAAAATAATATTGCCATTATCCGTGGTAACCCCTTCACGATAAACAGGCGTGCCACCAAGTTTTAATATTTCTCGGGCCACATAACTGCGGGCCATTGGGATGACTTCAACAGGAATAGGGCAGCCGGCTGTTAAGCGGTTGGTTTGTTTAGTATAATCTGCAATGCAGATAAATTGTTGACTTGAAACAGCACAGATTTTTTCTCGCGTTAAGGCGCCTCCGGCACCTTTAACCATTTCACCATGCCGGTTAATGGCATCAGTTCCATCAATGTATAAATCCAATTGATTGACATAGTTTAAGTCAACGACATTGAGTCCGATGGCTTTTAACGCATTTGCTGTTTTGACTGAGCTAGCTACAACCCCTTCAAGTGGGAATGATAGATCGGCTAAAGCAGCAATAAAATAATCGATTGTCGAACCTGTTCCGATGCCAAGAATCATATCGGGTTTGACATGGTCTAATGCTGCTTGGGCCGCTTGTTGTTTGCAGTGTTTGATTTGTTCTGCTTTGTTAGAAAAAATTCCCATAAGTGTACAATCCTTTAAGTCAGTAAATGAGATACAGTTTGGATATCCGATAAACTACCAGTAAATGTTGCAAATAGCCAATAGAGTAGCGCAATGATCAAATAAATGACTAAATAAAGAGGCCAGCGTTGAAACTCAAAAAGCTTAAGGTGGTCTAAAAATTTAATATTCCTATGCTGTATCATTGGGATAAAAAGGCTGATGGCATAACCATAAGCCCAACAGATAGTCAGCCAAGTCAAAATCCACGTAGGCTCGGTGAAAAACCAATTCAGCAATATCAGCCAAACAATTTGAGTGCTTAAAACCCATATAGCTAATGAGTGGCAAGCCCCATCAGGACTCAATAAATAAACAGCACTTGCAGAAAGACCATATCGAATCAAACTGAATAAAATAATAAAAATTACCAAATTACCAAGCAGGCTCCAACCAAATTGTGCGCTCATGTATAAACCTGTTGTTGCGGCTAATAATGCAAAGCTGCCAAATATTGCTAAACGGTTGTGATGTGTCCCATCAATGCGAGGCCATAAAGCCCCACTGACTGTTAAAAATAAACTTCCAATAACGGATGGCCAGGTAAGGTCAGCTTGTGCTAGTAGTTGAACATTAATTAAAAGAATCGGTAAAAGAACAATGGTCAAATGCATCGTTGTCAATGGCATTTTTTAGCTATCATCATAAAAATATTGACTTATTCAAAGCATAAGGGTTCTCATATGAAATTGCAAATGGTTTTTAAAAGTGCTAAATAACAATAAGTTAACCATCTATGCCACAAGGATTAGCTCATGATGTTCTTTAAATAATGTGGTAAAAATCTAACAAAACATTCATTATTCCCGTATTATATACAGATGATTTATCTAAAAGAATACTGTAAAGTAGTAGCACTTTAAAAATGAATGTTCAAGTGTGTTAAAAGGGTATTGTATGAAAAAAAGGTGGATGCATCACGTTATTACTGGTTTATTTGGATTGTCATGTGTTAGCGCATTAGCGGGGTGTCAAAATCATTCTGACGAACAAGCACCAGCACAAATCACACAAATTACAGCGGATAAGTTAAGTAGTGATCAAGAAAATAGCGAATATTCTGTATTAATTCATTTTACGTATCAAAATATTCAGTCAATTGACGACTGGTCCATTGGTTTTTTCTTTCCAAGAACGTTATTGACACATGGTGACGTTAATGCAAATCAACAGCTTGAAATTTGTAATATTGATACGAATCAATGTAAAAGCCTTGTTGTTGAAAAAACAAACATTAAACAAAAAGATAAAACGCAGGGCTATTTTACAATGCTTGCTCCAAATGGGCATTTTACTTTATCAGCTGGAGCTCATTATGTTGTGAAAATTTTACATAATAATCAATGGTTACCAACGAATTTAAGCTCAGTGCCTCAAAGCTTTTTTTTAAAAACTTATCCAAATGGGCGTGACTCACAAGACACATCAAACTTTTATGAATTAAGCACCTCCATGGATACCTATCAGCTTCCTGAAATCAATCAGGCTCAGATTGATCAGAGTATTGAGCAGCATGTGGCTGATAATTGGGATAACAGTCAAACAAAATCCAGTGATCAACGGCCAGACAATTTAAATTTAATACCAAGTCCACAATCGGTTACTGGTTATGATGGTTCAGATGGGATAACGCTTGCTGATACAGTAACCTTTAATATCGATGATAGTGGCTTTAATAACCCGAATCGCGTCAATGATGTTGTCGCTTCGTTTGAAAATTATCTGGCAAGTGATTTAGGTGTTACGGTGCAATCGAGTGGTACAGATTCAGATGTGCTCATTCAATATGATGGCGCTTTAGATAAAGAGGCTTATCAGTTAGTCAGTGATGCAACGGGAGTCACGATCAAAGCATCAACACAGGCCGGTGTTTATTATGCGTTACAAACATTGCGTCAATTATGGAATATGAATCCAACCATTCCTCAAGCTAGCATTGATGATGCTCCACGTTTTACGTATCGTGGTGTTTTGCTTGATGATTCACGCCATGCGTTTACAGTTGATCAAGTCAAACAGCTAATTGATGTTATGGGGGCGCATAAGCTAAATACACTCCATTTGCATTTATCAGATGATGAAGGGTTTCGTTTAGCTTTAGATAGCATTGATCCAAATTTAGCAGGAATTGGCGGAATTCGTCAGCTAGGGTTATTGGTTGGTCCAGCCATGTTAAACCAAGGCAGTCTCGATATTACTAATACAGCCAATAAAACGTATCCAAATGCTAAAACGCTTTACAGTGGTGCTTTTACTCCAGCCAATATTCAAACGGTTATTGATTATGCTAATCAAAACCAAATTACAGTGATCCCTGAAATCGATTTACCAGGCCATGCACGCGCTTTGATTAAGTCAGATGTTGCAACATTTGTTAATCCAAATGATACGACTGAATTTTTGTCAACACAAGGTTATACGGATGATGTCATGCCAGTTTGCCGTTATGAAGATGGCACGCCATTTGGTGATCAATTTACCACAAAAATCGATGCTATTTTAACAAAAACTGCGGATTTATTTGATGGGCAAACAACTGTTTATGCGCCTGTAAGTAAAGAAGTCAGTGTGGGGGGTGATGAAGTAAGTGGTCAAGCTTGGGATAGTGATCCAGACTGTACTGGTGATTGGGACGGTTTAAATGCTTTACAAAAATCACACTTGTTTTTTGATAAAATGCAAGCGAACACGGGATTGACTTTCTCCGGGTGGCAACAATTTATTCAAACCGATGGGGATGCGATTGGCAGTCATGCTGTTGCTCCAGCTAATACAGGGCATGTATGGGTATGGAATACGACTGGTGATCTTGAAAGTGGTGGTGGCATGTCACAAGCCATTGAACTGGCTAACAATGATTATCCAACAGTATTGGCCTTTGCTGATGATAATTATTTTGATTTAGCTTATACCCCCGATAAAAAAGAGCCAGGTTTGTATTGGGCAACACCTTATAGCGATACACAGGCAGCATTAAGCTCGGCATTAGATGCAACAACTGTCTTAAATAATGTGGATACAGGCAAAGCTGATAACATTCAAGGGCTTGAAGGGACTTTATGGTCAGAAATGTTGCCGACGAATCGTCATTTACAGTATATGGCTTATCCCAAAATGGCCGGGTTAGCAGAAGCCGCTTGGGCACCGAAAGCAGTTACTATTGATGGAAGTGATCAATTGAATTGGCAATCATTAGCATCTCGATTGGGCTGTGGTGATACAGGCTTTTTACATTATTTAAACAAACGCTTTAATGTAACTTATCGTGGTGCACCAAATGGAATTATCAAAGAAGCTCCTGCTTTATGTGAGTAAGGCCATTGGAGCAACATTGTGTTTAAGCGGATAATAAAGATTCAATGGGCTAAATTTTGGCTTGTGGCTATTAGCTTATTTGCTTGCCATATAGCAATGGGGGTGGCTAAGCAAGGCCACCTTACTGTTGCCTCAGACAAGCAGACATTTCAACTCCGCTCACCAGAGCATACACGGTTTGAAAATCATTATGCCAGAGGCAGTCTAATGTGGCTTAGTACCCAACAGGATAATGGCATGGATCCGTGGCAATGGCATTTTCAACCCAGTCAGCATGCGCCGTTGAAAACGGTGTGGGTTTTAACGAAGCCGGATGTGCGTGTGGCGGTACTGTTAGAAATGCCTTATCAGCAAGTGTTGTCGCAGAATTGGGTGAGCCTAATGCACACAAAAGTTGTGATGCTGCGCCTAAGGCAACGAATCAATGGAGCATTATCTTGGCATCATATATTGCATTTAAATGGCATCAATTCATTTTCACTGAATATTGATGTTCGCCATTCAAAAGCAGATTGGCATTTAACTGAAGTGGGCAAAAATGAGGTAACAGGGCAGGCAGGATTAGCCAATCTACCCCTGGCAACTTTGCAGGATTTATTTGTGCAGCCAGTCGGTCAATTATTGGAAAAGACCACTATTATTCAAAGTCATAGTCAAGGCACATTGCAAGCCTTATTGCCAAGTTTAGCTAAGCAACTCAACCTTAAACCGAACA